>CAXTQM010000014.1:0-16594 GCA_964246205.1 uncultured Beijerinckiaceae bacterium
GTCTCGAGGAAGGCCGGCTCGAGTTCGAGGATGCGGTCGAGGTCGAAAGCGTTCTGCCCGAGCACGGCGTCGAGCGGTACCTGGCAGCGCTGGGTACGATGGATCCTGGCGTAGGGGTTGATGCCGCGGATGCGGGCCTCGACCTCCGCGAGCTCCTCGGCATTCACCAGGTCGGTCTTGTTCAGGACGATCACGTCGGCGAAGGCCACCTGGCTCTTGGCCTCCGGCGCATCCGTGAGGCGGTCGGACAACCACCTAGCGTCGGCCACCGTGACCACGGCATCGAGCCGCGACTTGGCCTGCACGTCCTCGTCGACGAAGAAGGTCTGCGCCACCGGTGCCGGGTCGGCGAGGCCGGTGGTCTCCACGATGATCGCGTCGAACTTGCCGCGCCGCTTCATCAGCCCCTCGATGATGCGGATGAGGTCGCCGCGCACGGTACAACAGATGCAGCCATTGTTCATCTCGAACACTTCCTCGTCGGCGTCGACGACCAGTTCGTTGTCGATTCCGACCTCGCCGAACTCGTTGACGATGACCGCGTATTTCTTGCCGTGCGGCTCCGAGAGGATGCGATTGAGCAGCGTCGTCTTTCCGGCGCCGAGATAGCCGGTTAGCACAGTGACCGGGATCTTGGAGGCAGGGTCGGCGGCTGCCTGGGGCTGGACGCGCGCTTCGGCCATGGAGTCTCCAAGGAGTGTGTGGCGCACGCGACGAAAGGCGCGCCTCTTGCGGCGTTCGGATATAGTAACGCCGCTGAGGGCGCAAAGCCCCTTCGTCACCCATGAGCTCGCTCGAGCTGGCGCGCTGCCGCCGCAATCGAGACCTACACGACGCCCATGGCACGACAGACCCGCAACAGGCTGCTACTTACCTTCGTCGGTGTCGCTGCCGGCTTCGTCGTCCTCGCGCTGATCGGGAGCGTGTTCCTGCTTCGCGGCGGCGACAGCCAGGGCGGGACCTCGGCCGTCGGCGGACCATTCGCGCTGGTGGCGCAGGACGGCAAGCCCGTCACCCAGCAGGCGCTGCAGGGCCATCCGAGCCTGGTGTTCTTCGGCTACACGCATTGCCCCGACGTCTGCCCGGCGACGCTGTCGCAGATCTCGGCGGTCTTCAAGGCGCTCGGTCCACACCCCGAGGCCGAGGCGTTCTTCGTCACCGTCGACCCGCAGCGCGACACGCCCGACGTGATGAAGGACTATCTCTCCAGCTTCGATCCGCACATCGTCGGGCTGACCGGCTCGCCCGAGGCCATCAAGAAGATCGAGGACGACTACAAGGTCTACGCCGAGGCCAAGCCCGACAAGGACGGCACCTACACGATGGACCACACCGCCATCACTTATCTGATGGATAAGAAGGGCCTCTTCGTCAGCGGCTTCAACCTCGACCGTCCGGCCGCCGATGCCGCGGCGGAGCTGAAGCACTACGACTGAGCGCGCGTGACCACGTTCTTCCTGGTGCGGCACGGCGCACACGACCGGCTCAACCGCTTCCTCGACGGTCGCCGTCCAGGCATCCACCTCAACGCGCTCGGCCGCCGGCAGGCGGAATGGGTCGCCGAGCGGCTTGTCGGCCTTGCCGTCGACGCCGTCTACACGAGCCCGCTCGAGCGCACCCGCGAGACGGCCGCTGCAATCGCCGGGCGCCTCGGCCTGGAGGTAGGGGTCGAGCCGGCGCTGGAGGAAATCGACTTCGGCGATTGGTCGGGCAAGACGATGGCCGAGCTGGAGCCGCTCGAGAACTGGCGCCAGTGGAACGAGGCGCGCGCGATCTCGCCGACGCCGGCCGGCGACACGATGCGCGCGGCGCAAAACCGCATTCTCGATTTCATCGACACGCGCCGGCGCGAGCAGCCCGAGGCATGCCTCGTGCTGGTCGGCCATTCCGATCCGCTCAAGGCGGCGCTGTTCTTCTATCTCGGCTTGTCGCTCGACAAGCTCCACCGCATCGCCGTCGCGCCGGGCTCGCTGAGCCGCGTCGAGATCGACGGCTGGGGCGCCACGGTGGTCGGTCTCAACGAGACGATGCCGGAGTGACGAGGCCGCGTCAGAGGCGCACGGCGGTGATGTAGCAGCCGCGCCGCCCCTCGGCGAGGGCCTTTGCCTCGTAGCGCGTTTGCACCCAACCCGGCCAGGGCACCTGCCAGTCGGCCGAAGTCGTCGCGATCCAGCGGAAGTCGGGCGAGCGCAGCAGGCGTGCCAGCGTCCAGCCGCAGTAATCGTCGATGTCGGTTGCGAAGCGAAGCTCCGCGCCAGGCCGCATCGCGCGGGCAAGGCGCGCCAGCGAGTCGTCGGAAACGAAACGGCGTTTCTGCTGCCGGCGCTTGGGCCAGGGATCGGGATAGAACAGGTAGACGCGGCCGAGGCAGGCCGGAGGTAGGGCGTCGACCACCTCGCCGGCATCGCCGCAATGCAGCCGGATGTTGTCGAGGTCGGCTCCGGCGAGATCGGCCAGCGCCCTGGCCATGCCGTTGACGAACGGCTCGCAGCCGATGAAGCCGATTTCCGGGAGGCGCATGGCGGTCGCCAACAGGTGTTCGCCGCCGCCGAAGCCGATCTCCAAGTGGAGGTCGGCGAACGATCGGGCGAACAGGGCGGCGGGTTCGATTGATCGCGACGGATCGATGGCAAGGCGCGGCAGCAGCACCTCCATCAGCTCGCGCTGATAACCTGACAGCGGCTTGCCGACCCGCCTGCCGCGGAGGAGGTTGTCCCTTCTCCCGGCGCCGGGAGAAGGGACCGGATCCTTCATCAGGCCGCGACGGCGTCCTTGAGCTTGTCGACAAGGTCGGTCTTCTCCCAGGAGAAGCCGCCGTCGGCGTCGGGCTTGCGGCCGAAATGCCCGTAGGACGAGGTGCGCGCGTAGATCGGCTTGTTGAGCTTGAGGTGCTCGCGGATGCCGCGCGGCGACAGCCGCATCACGGAACCCAGCACGTGCTCGAGCTTCTCTTCCGGCACCGAGCCGGTGCCGTGCGTGTCGACGTAGATCGACAGCGGCTCGGCAACGCCGATGGCGTAGGAGAGCTGGATGGTGCAGCGGTCGGCCAAGCCGGCGGCGACGACGTTCTTGGCGAGGTAGCGCGCGACGTAGGCGGCGGAGCGGTCGACCTTGGTCGGATCCTTGCCGGAGAACGCGCCGCCACCGTGCGGGGCCGCGCCGCCGTAGGTGTCGACGATGATCTTGCGGCCGGTGAGGCCGCAGTCGCCGTCGGGGCCGCCGATGACGAATTTACCGGTCGGGTTTACATGCCAGACCGTCTCGTCGGAGATCCAGCCGTCGGGCAGGGTCTCGCGGATGTAGGGCTCGACGATGTGGCGGACGTCCTCGGACGACAGGCTCTCGTCGACGTGCTGGGTCGAGAGCACGATCTGTGTCACGCCGACCGGCTTGCCGCCGACGTATTGAACCGTGACCTGGCTCTTGGCATCGGGGCCGAGCTTGGCGGCGTCGCCGTCCTTGGTCTTGCGGGCGCGGGCGAGATCCTCGAGGATCTTATGGCTGTAGTAGATCGGTGCCGGCATCAGCTCGGGCGTCTCACGGCAGGCGTAGCCGAACATGATGCCCTGGTCGCCGGCGCCCTCGTCCTTGTTGCCGGAGGAATCGACGCCCTGCGCGATGTCGGCGGACTGGGCGTGCAACAGGATCTCGATCTCAGCGTTCTTCCAGTGGAAACCGTCCTGCTCGTAGCCAATATCCTTAATGGCGGCGCGGGCGGCCTCTTCAATGCGCTTAGGATCGATGCGGGGGCCGCGGACCTCGCCGGCGATGACCACCCGGTTGGTGGTGGCGAGCGTCTCGCAGGCTACCCGGATCTCGTACGCGTCGATGCCGGCCTTCTCACCCTCCGAGAAGAAAAGATCGACCACCTCGTCGGAAATGCGATCGCAGACCTTGTCGGGATGTCCTTCGGACACCGACTCGCTGGTGAAAAGGTAGTTGGCCCGTGCCACTGATCCACTCCAAAGCCGAAAGTGGGCAGAGCCATAAGGACCGCTCCGCGCCGGCGCAAGCGCCGTCGCGGGCAAGAGGAAGCGCTACAGCTTGCGGAGCAGCTCGTTCATCTGCTCGAAATCTTCCTTGGTCGCGCCGTAGCCGGAACCGACGTGATCCATCTTGCGGCAAATCTCGCCGAGCTGCGCGGCGATATACTCGAGCGCCTCGGCGACACGTTCGCCGACCTCGACGCCTTGCCCATTACCGCGGGTGTGGTTCGGCCGGAACGGCTGGCTTGCCCATTCGGTGAAGCTGTCGACGTCGCTGGACATCTCGCCCTCGCTACTCTTGGTTGCCGGAAGGTCGAGAAGGCCGACCGGAGCTTAGTGTTTTACTCAGGTGGTTGGTTGGCGTCAAACCCGTTTCCTCTGACATAAGGTTTTTTTGTGCAATAATGAGACGCGCGCCTTCCAAGATAAACCTGTGTCTATACAGTGCTTTTGAACAGGCGCGGCAAGTTATAAGGTCGTTGAGGCGGCATAGTCTTAGGTTGTGCGCAAATAAATCGCACCGGCCCGATCAATCGACGGTATCGGCGGCGGCAAGGACAATCTTTGCGGGTGGCAAGAAATCTTGGCTACCGTGGTGAACGGAAGCGTCAACACGAGAGTGTCGCCGGCCAAACGCAGAGCCGCGCTCACTTGAAGAACGCGTGCTCCACGCAAGCGTCGTTGCGATCGTCCGGCAGGGCCCCGGAACGGTTGCGGACGAGTCACCCGAAACTCCTTCGTGGCGAAAACATCCAACCGAAGTCGGGCTCGTCAAGGCATGAACGGGCATCCAACCTGCACCGAGGCGCTCGCCGTCATAACGACACGATGAGGCGGTTCCGTCGGGGTGCGGCGGGGACGGTATGAGGAACGGTGCGAGACGGGCTTCGATCGGCGCGGCGGCATGGCTCGCCCTGGCGCCAACCGCCCGTGCCGACGCCCCCCGCCCGGTCGACACCAGGGCTGCCGACGCCAAGCCGACAATGCCGGACGACAACGAGCTCAAGCTCCGCGGCCTGCAGCAGAGCATCGATGGCTCCGAGGCGAAGCGCCGCGAGCTGGCCACAGACATCGCAGCCTACACGGCAGACCACGCGCGGTTCCAGGTCTCGCTCCTCGAGACGACGCGCAGGGTGTCGAAAGCCGACGGCCGTATCTCGGATGCCGAGGCCCGGCTCGACACTCTAACCTCCAGGCAGGAGGCGACGACGCGCTCGCTGCAGGCGCGGCGGGCCGTGGTGGCCGAGGTGCTGGCGGCGCTCCAGCGCATGGGACGCAAGCCCCCGCCGGCGCTGCTCGTCGAGCCGGAGGACGTGCTGAAGGCGATCCGCACCTCCATGCTCCTCGGTGCCCTGGTGCCGGGGATGCGCTCGGAAATCGATGCGCTAACGAGCGACCTCGCCGACCTCGTCCGCACCCGCAAGGCCATCGAGGAGGAGCGTAGCACCATCGACGGCGAACGCGTCGCCCTGCGCGGCGAGGAGACCCGGCTGGCGCTGCTGATCGAGGCGCGGCAGGCGGCGCTCGGCAAGGCCGAGGGCGACATGGCGGCCGAGCGCGACAAGGCGAAGCAGCTCGCGGCCGAGGCCGGCTCTCTCAAGGAATTGATCGCGCGCTCCGAGCGCGAGAGCGGTGCCGCGTCCCAAGCCGCCGAGGCGGCGAAGGACTCCGACGCCAAGCTCGCGATGATCATGCCCGACGCCCGCGGCGCGGCGGCGCCCAAGGACCCGGCGCGCCTGGCGCCGGCGGTGGCGTTCGCCTCCACCAAGGGCACGCTCGCCGCCCCGATCGGCGCCGGCACCATGCTGCGCCGCTTCGGCGAGGAGGACGGTCTCGGCGGCACCGAGAAGGGCACGCTCTTCGGCGCACGCGCCGGCGCCACGGTCAGCGCGCCCGCCGACGGCTGGATCGCCTTCGCAGGACCCTATCGGTCGTTCGGCCAGCTGTTGATCCTCAACGCCGGGAGTGGGTACTATATAGTCCTTGCCGGCATGGATCGGGTCAACGTAACCTCTGGTCAGTTCGTGTTGGCCGGAGAGCCCGTCGGCACCATGGGCGATGGCTCGAACAAGACTGCCGCCGCCGTTGCCCTCGGTGCCGCGCAGCCCGTGCTGTACGTCGAGTTTCGTAAGGACGGGGCAACGATCGATCCGGGCCCATGGTGGGCAAAACCGGAGCTTCAAAAGGTTCGCGGCTGATGCGCAAAGTCTCGCTTGTGTTGTTTGGTGCGGTCCTGGGAGCTTCGAGTGTCACCCTCGGGCTGCAACCCCACCTGTTCACCGGTGCCAGCGCTGCCGCCTCCGACACCTACCGCTCGTTGAACCTGTTCGCCGACGTGTTCGAAAAAATCCGCACCGACTACGTCGAGAAGCCGGATGACCAGAAGCTCGTTGAGGCGGCGATCAACGGCATGCTCACCTCGCTCGACCCGCATTCGTCGTACATGGACGCCAAGGGCTTCCGCGACATGCAGGTGCAGACCCACGGCGAGTTCGGCGGCCTCGGCATCGAGGTCACGCAGGACGGCGACCAGATCAAGGTCGTGACGCCGATCGACGACACGCCGGCCTCCAAGGCCGGCATCCTCTCGGGCGACATCATCTCGGCGATCGACGGCGACCAGGTTTCCGGGCTGACCCTCAATCAGGCCGTCGACAAGATGCGCGGCCCGGTGAACACGCCGGTGACGCTGACCGTTCTGCGCGGCGACAAGAAAGAGCCCAAGGACATCAAGCTCACGCGCGCCGTGATCACCATCAAGTCGGTGCGCAACAAGATCGAAGGCGACGACATCGGATATATCAGGATCACCCAGTTCAATGAGCAGACGTTCGACGGGGTGAAGGAGGCCATCGAGAAGTTCGAGAAGGACATCCCGGACAACAAGTTCAAGGGCTACATTCTAGACTTGCGCAACAACCCGGGCGGCCTGCTTGATCAGTCGATCGCGGTCTCCAACGCTTTCATCGACCGCGGCGAGATCGTCTCGACGCGCGGCCGCAACGCCGACGAGACCCAGCGCTACAACGCCCGGCCCGGCGACATCTCGCGCGGCAAGCCGCTCGTCGTGCTGATCAACGGCGGCTCGGCCTCGGCCTCCGAGATCGTCGCCGGCGCGCTGCAGGACCACAAACGCGGTACGATCATGGGCACGCGCTCGTTCGGCAAGGGCTCGGTGCAGACCATCATCCCGCTCGGCCAGTCCAACGGCGCCATCCGCCTCACCACGGCGCGCTACTATACGCCGTCGGGCCGCTCGATCCAGGCCAAGGGTATCGAACCCGACGTGGTGGTGAAGGAGGACGTGCCCGCCGATCTCAAGGGCAAGGACGACACCAAGGGTGAAGCTTCGCTTAAGGGTCACCTGACGCAAGGCGGCGAGGAGGAGCACGGCTCATCGGCCTTCGTGCCCACCGATCCGGCCAAGGACACGCAGCTGATCGCCGCCGAAGACCTTTTGCGGGGCGTCAAGACCTCGGCCAACGCGCCGGCTCCGGCGGCGCCGAAGCCGACCGAGCCGCTCGCCACGACCGTGCAGCCGGGCGCGCCTACGCCCGCGGCGCCAACTACGGGCGGCGTGCCGAAGACGGCGCCACCCGCCAAGGTCCAGTAATCGCGGCAGGCCGCGCCTCGACGCGAGCTTCACCCTTGGAGCGGCCCATCGGGCCGTTCCAAGCGCCTTTGAAAGAGGCGCGCGGTGGTAAGCCGCATGCAGCCTGAAGCTCTTGCGGCTGCCTTGACCTTGGAAGGGGTCGCACACCACGCCGTCCTGCATTGCGCTTGAGCCGGCGGCAGCCTTCGGCCATGGGTGGCGCTCATCACCGGAGCCCGCCATGCCACGTCACGGCACCACGTTCGCCGCCCTGATGCTCGGTGTTGTATCGCTGCCGATCGCCGCCGCCCGTGTCGAAGCCGCGGATGCTCCGCCACCGCCCGCCGCGAGCCCTCTCACTCCCATCAGCAACGATGCCATGATGCTCGGCAACGACTACGCCGCCCTCGCAACGGTACTCGGCCAGGACAATGCGCAGGCCGGCCCGCGCACCGTGCCCGGCCGCGCCATCCCGGTGCCGACGACCGTCAGCGCGCAATTCGCCAAGCAGGTCGCCGCCCCCTATCGCACGCCGGACTGGAACGCCAACCCCAAGACCAAGGAGGCGTGGAACGCGCTCGTCGCCAAGCTCGCCGCCGCAGGCGCCGCCAAGCTGCCGGCTTTGCGCGACAAGCTCCAGGTCACCAGCGAGCCGACGACGCTCGGCGGGGTCAAAGCCTACCTCGTCAAGGCCAAGTCCATCCCCACCGCGCACGCCGGCAAGGTGGTCCTCGCCATCCACGGCGGCGGCTTCGTCTACAATCCCGGCGAGGCGGGCACGCGCGAGGCGATCCTCATGGCCGGCTTCGGCGGCTACGTCGTTTACGCCGTGGATTATCGCATGGCGCCGGACCACCCGTTCCCGTCGGCCAACGACGACGTCATGGCCGCCTACAAGGCGCTGCTGGCGACGCACAAGCCCGGCGACATCGCGGTGGTCGGCACCTCGGCCGGCGGCGGGCTGACGCTGGCCTTGTGCCTGCGCGCCAAGGCCGAGGGCGTGCCGCAGCCGGCCGCCATCGCGCCCGGCACGCCCGAGGCCGACATGACGAACGCCGGCGACACGATCCGCACCAACGAGTGGCTCGATAACGTCATCGTCAGCACCGACGGCTACATCGACGCCGCGCGGGCAGTCTACGTGCCGGCGGGACACGACCTCAAGGACCCGCAGCTCTCGCCGATCTTCGGCGACTTCGCCGGCATGCCGCCGGCGATCGTCACGAGCGGCACGCGCGACCTGTTTCTCTCCAACGCCGTGCGCGTGCACCGTAAGCTCCGCCAGGCCGGCGTCGAGGCTCAGCTGCAGGTCTTCGAAGGCATGAGCCACGCGCAATATCTGTTCGACGCCGACGCGCCGGAAACCAAGGAGACCTTCATTGAAATCTCGTCGTTCTTCGATCGCCATTGGAAGCCTTGACGAGAGCGCACCGAGGTAACCATGCCGGTGGCATGGACGAAGGCCTCCTTGCCGCATCGGAACCAACACGTTGAAAACTGACCCTTTCACCGACACTTGGCTCTACTTGGCCGGGCAATGGCCCGACCAGATCGCCGTCGGCTGGTGGCGCTGGCTTTTCGTAGCGCTGTTCGTCCTGCTGCTGCTGGCGAGCCTGGCTATCGCCGTGCGCGAGTGGCGAACCGATCCGGCGCAGCGCACCGCCGGCCACGTCGTGAATGGGCTAGTGCGCGTGCTCGTCGGCGGGATGTGGTGGGTCAGCACGCTGTGGAAGCTGCCGCTTTTCACCGAGGACAACGGCCTGCACTATTGGGTCGACCAAGAGAAGACAAACGCCGCCTTTGGCTGGTTGCGCACGCTGGTTAGCGACGTGCTGCTGCGGACGCCGGTGTTCTACGCGCTCGACACCATCACCTTCTTCCTCGAGCTCGCCTTCGCCGTCTCGCTGATCCTTGGCCTCGGCGTGCGAGTCGCGGGGGCGATCGGCGTCGTCTTCGTCGCCCAACTCTGGCTCGGACTTTATCGCAACGAAACCGAATGGCCGTGGACTTACGTCTTTCTCATGATGCTGATGGGTCTCTTCGCGGTACACGGCTACGGTCGCAGCCTCGGGCTTGATGCAGGTCTGCGCCGGCGCGCCGCCTACGGCGGTAGGGCGGTTGGGCGTGTGCTCGCCGCGACGACCTGAACGGACTGCCCCATGACGTTAGCCGTTCCCGCTCTAGCCGAGACCAGGTTCAGCCTCGGCCTCGGCCTGACCAACGAGTGCAATCTCGCCTGTTCATTCTGCTACCGCGACCCGACGCGGACCGACCGGCTCGGCCTTGTCGAAGTAGAGGCGTTGCTCGATCGGCTGCCGGTGCGCACGATCAACCTGGGCACCGGCGAGAACGGAATGCACCCCGAGTTCGGGCCGATCCTGGCACGCCTCAGGTCGCGCGACGCCTCGACCAAGCTGACGATCACCTCCAACGGCTATTCCATCGCCGTGCTCGCCGACGACGATCTGCGCGCGTTCGCCGAGGTCGAGTTCTCGCTGGACTATCCGACCAAGGCCGAGCAGGACGCCCAGCGCGGCGACGGTAACTGGGACCTCGTCCACGAGCAGGCGCGCCGCTGCATGCGGCTCGGCGTCGGCGTCACGGTCATCGCAGTCATCATGAAGACCAACTTCGACCGACTCGCCGAGATTGCCGATGTGGCCAGGGCACTCGATGCACCACTCAGGCTCAACGTCTACCAGGCGGTGCGCACCGACACGTTCGCGCTGACCTACGAGGAATACTGGACCGCCTTCGAGCTCCTGCTGGCGAAGACCGACGTGGTCGCCGTTGGCGAGCCGCTGGTGCGCGCCATGGCCGGCATGCCGCCGCGCGCTGGAGGCTGCGGCGTCTCGACCGTGCGCGTCACGCCGCGCGGCACGGTGCAGCCGTGCGTCTACTGGCCTGGCGGCGGCGCGCCGATGCAGGTGCTGCTCGACGAAGGCCCGGCCATCGTCGCGACCCAGCCGTTCGAGCAGGCGCGCTCGGTGCCCGACGCCTGCCTGAGTTGCCGCCATCTCGACACCTGCGGCGGGGGCTGCGCCGGGCGGCGTCGCCTCATGGGCCAGCTCGGACAGCCCGACCCCTACTGCCCGATCGTGCGTGGCGAGGAGCGCCGGCTCGAAGCGCGGTTCGCGCCGGCACGCGAGCTCGGCAAGATGGAAAGCGCCTGCACCACCATCGTGGTCGCGCGTTGAGCCCACGGACCGAACCTTCGCTGACCGACACCTGCGGCATCGCCGTCATGGCCAAGGCGTCGCGGCCGGGGCTGACCAAGACGCGGCTGATCCCGACGCTGGGCGCCGAGGGCGCGGCGCGGCTCAACACCGCCTTCCTGATCGACGCCGCCGCCAACATGCACGCCGCCAGCGCCACGGTGCGCGGCTACGCCGCCTTCGGACCGCCCGAGGCGCGCGACTTGTTCGCTTTTCTGCCGCAGGACGTTGGGCTGGTCGAGGCCTGGCACCCGGACTTCGGTGACACGCTGATGGCCGCGATGACCGGCGTGCTCGGGCAGGGCCACGGCGCCGCCTGCCTGGTCAATTCCGACAGCCCGACCCTGCCGCCGGCCTTCCTCGCCGAGGCTTCCGAAAACCTCCTCGAGCATCGCTGCGACCTCGTGCTCGGCCCCGCCGACGACGGCGGCTATTACCTCATCGGCGCCCGCGCGCTGCACCGCGGCCTCTTCACCGGCATGACATTCAGCGTCGACACCGTCTTCGCCGAGACCCTCTCACGGGCGCAGCGGCTGGGGCTCGCGGTCCACATCCTGCCGGCTTGGTACGACGTTGACGACGCCGCATCGCTCGCGATCCTGCATGCCGAACTCTTCGAGGGGCAAGCCTATGGCGCCGCCGACCTCGCGCCCGGCGGCGCGAAAGCGACGCGCGCGTTGCTCGCCGAGCTCGGCCTCGCCGCCCGTGCGCAGATGCCGGCTCGATGAGTCGCGCCACGCTGGGCGTGCTGGTGTTGACCGCCGCGGCGATGCTCGCCGTGCAGGCCTGGCTCGCCGGAGTGCTCTCCGCCCGCACCGACGACTTCATCTATCGCTGGACCTGGATCGAGGCGCTGATCTACGTGCCGGCGGCGATTGCCGTGCTGCGCGACAAGGGCGCGGACGGTAAAGCCTCGCGCCGGGCGCTGGTCCTCATCCTGGTGGTGGCGGCGCTGCTGCGGGGCATGCTGCTCTTCGCCCCGCCGATCTCGACCGACCTCTACCGCTACATCTGGGACGGCCGCGTCCAGCACGCCGGCATCAATCCCTACCGCTACCTGCCCGTCGACCCGGCGCTGGCCTTCCTGCGCGACAAGGCGATCTACCCCTCGATCAACCGCGCCGACACCGCGCCGACGATCTACCCGCCGGTGGCGCAGTTCGTGTTCTACGTCGTGACCGGCATCGCCCAAAGCGTGACGCTGCTGAAGGCCGCGATGGTCGGCTTCGAGGCCCTGGCGGCCTGGGCGATCCTGCGGCTGCTGCGCCGGCGCGGGATGAACCCGGCGCTGATCCTGCTCTACGTCTGGCATCCGCTGCCGATCTGGGAGTTCTCCGGCAGCGGTCACGTCGACGCGGTCTACATCGCCTGCCTCTTCGGCGGGCTGCTGGCGGCGGAGGCGCGGCGGCCAGCGCTCGCCGGACTGGCGCTGACCGGGCTGCTGCTGACGAAGTTCTTCCCCGTGGTGGTCGGCCCAGCCTTGTACCGGCGCTGGGGCTGGCGTCTGCCCCTGACCTTCGCCGTCGCGGTGGTGGTTTGCTATCTCCCCTACATCGGCGTCGGCACCAAGGTGTTCGGCTTCCTCGGCGGCTATTCCGAAGAGGAGGGCTTGCGCGACGGCTCGGGCATCTACCTCTGGCTGCTGCTCGGCCACGTCGTGCCGCTCGCGGAGGGATGGGCCAAGGCCTATCTCGCCTTCGTCGCGCTGGCCCTGGCGGGGCTCGGCCTCGCCGTGCTGCTGCGGCGGCGCGAGCGCGACGCCAGCATCGCCGGCGCCTTCGCTCTGGCGCTGGCGGTCACGGTGCTGATGTCGCCGCACTACGCCTGGTACTTCTGCTGGCTCGTGCCGTTCCTCGTCTTCTATGCCTCGCCGGCGGTGTTCTGGCTGACAGCGGCGGTGCCGCTGTTCGAGCAGATCGAGTGGCCCGAGGATTTCGCTTCGGCCTCGGTCATCTACATTCCATTTCTGCTATTGCTCGCGCTCGAGATCGCCGTGCGGGTGTACCGGGCGACAAGGAGACAGCATGGAAACCGCGTCGGCCTCGCTGCCGGTTGATCCCCGCCGCTACTTCGAGACGGTGGCGCCGCAGCGCGAGCGCCGCGCCGAGCGCGCGCCGGTGTGCCTCTACCTGGAGGTAACGAACCGCTGCAACCTGCTGTGCACGACCTGTCCGCGCACCTACGTCGAGCTGGAGCCGCCGGCCGACATGTCGTGGGAGCTGTTCACTTCCGTCGTCGACCAGAGCCCCGGGTTGCAGCGCGCGGTGCTGCACGGCGTCGGCGAGCCGATGCTGGTCAAGGCGCTGCCGCAGATGGTGCGCTACCTCAAGGACCGCGGCGTCTACGTGCTGTTCAACACCAACGGCACGCTGCTGACCGAGCGCAACGGCCGCGCGCTGATCGACGCTGGCCTCGACGAGCTGCGCGTGTCGCTCGACGCTTCCAACCCGTCGTCCTACCTCGCCGTGCGCGGCAAGAACTACTTCGCCCGCATCCTCCATAACGTGCGCCGGTTCCGCGAGATCCAGGAGCGCGAGGGCCACGCTTTGCCAAAGGTCTCGGCCTGGCTGACCGGCCTCAAGGAGACCATCGTCGAGCTGCCCGAGTTCGTGCGCGTCGCCGCCGACATCGGCGTCAAGGAGGTCTACCTGCAGCGCCTCGTATTCTTCGGGGAGGATTCGATCGGCAAGGCGCGGCCGGACCAGGCGCTCTACGAGCAGCTCGAGAGCCGGGAAAGCTTGCTGATCGCGCAGGCCGAGGCGCTCGCGGCCTCGCTGGGCCTGAGCTTCTCCGCCTCGGGCGCGGCGTCGGAGCCCGGCATGAGCCTGAAGCGCGAGGAGGACGGCTCGCCCTGGTCGCTGTGTCGGCGCCCCTGGAGCCTGATGTACTTCACCGCCAACGGCCGCGCCTTGCCCTGCTGCATCGCGCCGTTCTCCCAGCGCGGCTACGAGAACTACACCTTGGGCGACGCCACCCAGCAGAGCCTGCGCGAGATCTGGAACGGCGATGCCTATTCCGATTTCCGCGACGCATTGCTCTCGACCGCGCCGCCCAAGGCCTGCGCCAGCTGCGGGCTGCGCTGGAGCCTGTGAGGGCAAGCTCTCCCTTCTCCCACTGCAGGAGAAGGTGGCGCGAGCGCCGGATGATGGGTCGGGCGACCTCGATGGACTCGCGACGGCTGGGGACCGGCGAGATTATCCGAGCCCTCATCCGCCCTTCGGGCACCTTCTCCCGCAAGGGGAGAAGGGGATCGCCCGCGTGATTTTCTCCTTACCCGAGCGACCGTCTTGAGTCTCACCATCGTCATCCCGACCTGGAACGAGGCGGCCTCTATCGGCCCGTTGCTGGCCGAGATCGCCGCCTCGGGCGCCTGGCCCGCCATCGTCGTCGACGGCGGCAGCACCGACGCGACGCGCGACGTCGCCGCGGCGGTCGGCGCCCGGGTGCTCGACGTCGGCCGCGGCTACGGCCGTGCCTGCCTCGCCGGCGCGGAGGCGGCGCCGGAGGGCGCGATCCTCGTCTACATGGACGGCGACGGCGCCGACGACCCCGCCCGCATCCCCGACCTCGTCGCGCCGATCGCGGTCGGCACCCACGATTTCGTCATCGGCTCTCGCGCGCGGGGTAGGCGCGAGCCCGGCAGCATGGGCTGGCACCAGCGGCTGTCGGGCCGCATCTTCGGTGCGGCGGTGCGGTTGCGTTACGGCACCGGCTACACCGACATGTGCGCCTTCCGCGCGATCCGGCGCGAGACCTTGCTGAGCCTCGGCCTGCGCGAGATGACCTACGGCTGGAACCTCGAAATGCAGATGAAGGCGGCGCGGGCCGGCCTGCGGATCCTGGAGATCCCCGTCGACTGCCGCTGCCGCACCGCCGGCGTGTCCAAGGTCGCAGGCTCGGTCCGCGGCACGCTGAAGGCCGGCACCCGCATTGTCGCGACCTTCCTGCGCGTGGTGCGGGAGCGCGGAGCGTGAAGGCGCCACTGCTCGAGCGCACCGACTTCGACGAGCCCTCGGCCTTCCGCCCGGAGGCGCTGCTGCGCGAGGCGCGGCGCCAGAAGACCATCGTCGAGCATCCCGTGCCGCCGGTGCTGGTGCTCGATCCCGATGGCGACCTCGTCGACCACGTTCGCGCGACCCGTGGCGCGACCCTCTCGCCGCACTGGGCCTGCTATCACACCAGGCTGTGGCAATGGCACGCCGGCGGGCTCGACTACGGTGTAGTCGGCCACGCGGTCGGCGCCTCCTTCGCCGTGCTCGTCGCCGAGCAGGCCTTCGCCTGCGGCTGCGAGCTGCTGGTCAGCGTCACCTCGGCCGGCCAGCTGCGCGAGCTCGGGCCACCGCCCTACCATGTCGTGATCGACCGGGCGCTGCGAGACGAGGGCACCAGCTACCATTACCTGCCGGCCTCCGATTTCAGCGAGGCCGACCCCGCCGTGCTGGCGACGGCCGCCGCCCCCTTAGCGCGCACCGGGCTGGCAACTCATGTAGGTGGCGCCTGGACCACCGACGCGCCGTTCCGCCAGACCGAGACCGCCCTCGCCGCCCGCGTCGCGCTCGGCCTCGCCGCCGTCGAGATGGAGGCCGCCGCGCTCTACGCCTTCTCGCGCGCACGCCGGAAGCCGGTGCTGTGCCTCGCCCAGGTCACCAACCAGATGGGCCGCGCCGAAGGCGACTTCGAGAAGGGCGAGGCCAACGGCGCTGCGGCTTCGCTGCGGCTGGTGGAAGCCATGGCGGCGGAGTGGTTCGCCAACAGCCGTTGACGGCCCGGCGCCAATCTTTCAGGTCGACGCCTCGTCATTGCGAGCCAAAGGCGAAGCTCAGGGGCGAACGGCCACATGCTTGGCGGCCCCTTGGTTGCTTCGCTGGCGCTCGCGATGACGAGCTCGAAGCGAGCCGGAAATCGGGACGCCGCAACGAAAAGGCCGCCCGAAGGCGGCCAGGTGATCGGAAAAATGCCACCAAAGTGACATTTCAAAGTAGTTGGTAGCGGTCGATGCGGGAAGGGCGCAATTTCCCGATCTCGCGAGGTCGCCGTCAGGTCGAATCACCGGTCCGCCATGTCCTTGCTGATCAGCATGGCGATCAGCGCGGTCCAGCCGGTCTGGTGGCTTGCGCCGAGGCCGCGGCCGGTGTCGCCGTCGAAGTATTCGTGGAACAGCAAACCGTCCGATCCGTCCGGCAGCGGCGTTTCCGCCACGGGCTGCGCCGGGCGCACACCCTCCGCATTCTTGAGGAACAGCCGCTGCAGCCGCCGCGCGATCTCGTCGGCGATCTCGGCCAGGCTCAGCATCGTGCCCGAGCGCGTCGGGCATTCCACGCGGAAGTCGTCGCCGTAATAGGCGTGGAAGCGGCGCAGGCTGTCGATCAGCATGTAGTTGATGGGCAGCCAAACCGGGCCGCGCCAGTTGGAATTGCCACCGAACGAGCCGTCGACCGACTCGCCCGGCGCGTAGCGCAGCTCGAACCGCGCGCCGTCCGCCTCCAGCACGAATGGGTCGGCGGCATGCGCCTTGGAGAGCGCGCGTATGCCGTAGGGCGAGAGGAACTCGTCCTCGTCGAGCGCGCGGCGCAGCAGCTGCTTGAGGCGGTGGCCGCGCAGCAGCGACAGCAGGTGGCGCTTGCCGACGCCCTCCTCGGTCCATCGCGAGATCAGCGCGGCGAGGTCCTTGCGGTAGTTCAGGAACCAGCGCGAGCGCTCGGCGAATTCGGGATGGCCGTTGAAGATGTCGGGGCCGAGGACCTCCACGGCGAACATCGGGATGAGGCCGACGATCGAGCGGATGCGCATGGAATGCTTGC
>CAXTQM010000015.1:0-12764 GCA_964246205.1 uncultured Beijerinckiaceae bacterium
TCTGCATCCGCCCGGGCCGACCCAACCGCGCCGCCTCCGGCTTCTTCTCGGGCGCCTTGGCCACGGCCGTCGGCGGCCCGCCGAGGTCGCGTTGGGCGACGATCGTGCCGCTGTAGGGGTTGAACATCAGCTGGATGCGATGGCCAGCGTCGTTCTCGGCCATGGCGAACACGCCGCGGCCGCGGCGGTGCGGCATCGTCACGAGACGGAGGCCCTGCTCCTCGGCGATGCGGCGCATGCGACCGGGCGAGGCCATCGCCGGGCGCTGGCGCTCGGCCTGCTGCTGGGGTTCCACCGGATTGTCGCGGCCGCGCGGCGCGCGCGGCTCACGCGCCTGCGGGCCGACCGAATCACCGTTGAGGTTGTATCCGCGCAGCGGGTCCATCATCTGCGCCGAGGCCTCGGCGACCAGGAAGGGAACGACGACCGCCACGGTGGCGGCGAGCACGGCCAAACGCGCATGGTGGCCGGCGCCGTGACAGGTCGTGATTGGCATTCGCATCGATTGTCCCCGACCGCCCCCGCGATTTCGGGCGACCCTCACGGCCAAATGCGGCGAAACCGCGGTTCCATGGACGCGTCGCCGGATGCGATCGCCGAGCTGTGGCCCGCCTGCCGCAGTCGCCAATCGCTACTTGACCCGCGAGCCGAACGTGGATCGGCGGCTCAGACCAGCCGTCGAAGGGTGGCCGCGTCGAGCATGCCGTCGCTGAAGCGGCGCAGCGCTTCGGCGAACGGTTCGCTCTCGCCTCCCGCGCGCGCGAACAGGGTCATCGAAGACCGGAACTTGAGGTCGTCGGGCGCGCCGAAGATGGCGGCGAGGCTTCGACCCTTGTGCGACAGCACCGCCTCGGTCGTCGTGCGCAGTCGCGGCCCGAGCAACGGATGCGCGAGATAGGCCCGCGCCTCGTCGAGCGAGGCGATCGCGTAGCGTCGCGCCATCGAGCTGGAGCCGAGCCCGGCGACCTGCGGAAAGACGAACCATATCCAATGGCTGCGCTTGGAGCCTGCGCGCAATTCCGCGAGCGCGCGCTCGAAAGTCGACTCCTGCGCGGCGACGAAGCGGGCGAGATCGTGGGGATCGTCTACGGTCATGGAGGGCAAAGGTGGGAGGTTGGACAGAGACCCGCCCGGTCTCGTTAGGGCTGCTTCCTTCCGGACCTGACCCGGTTGGCGAGTGGAACGTCCACCGCCAACCTCCCGCTCCCCATGTGCCCCATCGCGGCGCTGGGTGCAACGGGAGGCGTGCGATCGGCCGCATCGACCGTTCGGCGCGCCTGCGCGTTGCCGCCGCGCCTGCAGGAGAAACCATGCCGATGTCTCGGACCGCCATCCCGCCCGCGCCGCTGCTGCTCGGGCTCGCCGGGCTGATCCCGTTCTGGGCGCTGGCGGTCGGGCTGCTGCTGCACGGCGCGCTCGGCGTGCCGCCGCCGGCACTCGACCTCGCCTTGGCGACCTACGGCGCGATCATCGTCTCCTTCCTCGGCGGCATTCGCTGGGGGCTCGCGGTTCCGGCCGGCGATCCCGGGCCGCAATATGCGATCGCCATCGTGCCGTCGCTGCTCGCTTGGGCACTGCTGGCCTTGCCGGAGCCGTGGCGGCTCGCCGGGCTCGGCCTGGTTGCATTGGCGCTCGGGCCGATCGACCTCGGCCTGGTGCGCCGCGGCCTGGCGCCAGCGTGGTTCGGCAGGCTCCGCATCATCCTGTCGGTCGGGGCCGGCGCCGCGCTCTGGCTTGGCGCCTACGCGCTGCGCTAAGCGCTGGCGCGACGCGGCTCCGGCGCGGCGTGGCGGAACACGTAGGGTGCGCCGCCCTCGGTCAGCAGGTCGGCGCAAACCGCACCGACGCGTTCGGCGCCGCCGAGCGCCATGTAGCCGTCGGGCGCCAGGGAGGCGACGAGGCCCGACAGCACGCGGCGCTTGGTGGCGGCATCGAAGTAGAACAGCACGTTGCGGCAGAACACGAGGTCGAACGGTCCGTGGTCGCGCGGGATCGCCAGCAGGTTTTGGGTCCTGAACTCGACCTTGGCGCGGATGTAGGCGCTGATCTGCCAGCTGTCGTCGTGACGGCTGAAATGGCGTAGCAGCATTGCGACGGGCAGGCCGCGCTGCACCTCGAACTGGCTGTAGATACCGGCCTTCGCGACCTCGAGAACGGACCGCGACAGGTCCGTCGCCAGGATCTCGACCTGCCAGCCCGAGAGCTGGCGCGTCATCTCGTCGAGCATCATCGCGAGCGAATAGGGCTCCTGTCCCGTCGCGCAGCCGGCGCACCAGATCCGCAGGCGTCGCGTTTCGCGTCGCGCCTGCAGCAGGCGTGGCAGCAGCATGTCGCAGACGGCGGCGAACAGCGAGCGATCGCGGAAAAAGGAGGTCTCGTTGATCGTCAGCGTCTCCGCGACGGCGTCGGCGAGGCTCGAGCGATGGTTGCCGTGGAGGCGCTGGGCGAGTTCATCGAGATTGGCGATGCCGCGCTCGCGCAGCAGGCCGCGCAGCCGATCCTCGACGAGGTAGCGCTTGTCGTCCTCGAGCGCGAGACCGGAGACCTCGCGCAGAAAACGCTGTAGGAGCGAGAAGCCGGCGCTCATCGCGCCACGCCCGATACGAGCAGCCGCCGCGCCACCTCGCCCGCGAGGCCCTCCGGCGGCAGGATCGCGGCAGCGAGCTCCGCCTTGGCGATGGCGCCGGGCATGCCCCAGACGGCCGAGGAGGCGACGTCCTGGACGAGGATCGCGCCGCCGGCGGAGGCGATGGCCTGGGATCCGGCGAGCCCGTCCTTGCCCATGCCCGAGAGCACTACCGCGAGCGTGCGCGACCCGAAGGCCTTCGCCGCCGACTCGAACATGACGTCCACGGCCGGCTGACAGAAATCGCGCGAGGAACTCGCCGTCAGCGCGAGCTCGCATTCGCCGCCGCTGCGGCGCAGCACTAGGTGGCGGTCGCCGGGCGCGAAATGCACGGTGCCGGCCACGAGTTTGCAGGGGGCGGTCACCACGCGGGTGTCGACGCCGCAGCGGCGCGCGACATGGGCTGCGATGACCGGCATCAGCTCGCTCGGCATGTGAAGCGTCACGCAGATCGGCACTTGCCAAATATGCGGCGCCAGCCCGCCGATGAGCGCGACGAGCGCCTGAGGTCCGCCGGTGGAGGCGCCGACCACCAGGACGCCGGGCATGGGCGGGATCCGCAGCGCCAAAGCGAGCCGCAGGAGGGCATCGGATCTCGCGGGGAAGGCGGTCAAGGGACGAGCAGTCCGACTTCCTGGAGCTTCGAGCGTACGATCTCCGCGTCGAAGGGCTTCATGATGTATTCGTCGGCACCGGCGGCGATGGCGCGAGTGATCTGCGCGACCTCGTTCTCCGTGGTGCAGAACACCACCTTCGGCCCCATGCCGCCCGGCATCCGGCGCAGCCGGTCGAGGAACTCGAGCCCGTCCATGACCGGCATGTTCCAGTCGAGCAGGATGGCATCGGGCATGCACGACTGACACGCGGCACAGGCTTCGGCGCCGTGCTCGGCTTCTCGCGTGAGGAAGCCGAGCGACTGCATGATGCGCCCGGCAACCTTGCGGATCACCCGCGAGTCGTCGACGATCAGGACCTGCTGCTGCGGGGTTGGGCTGTGCGCGTCCATGGCGTCCGTAGTCATTCCCTGCCGCCGAAGGTCAGGATCCAGTCGAGGTCGAGGATGGGCAGGATCAGATCGTCCAGCCGATGCACCGAGGCGATCGGCACGCCTTCGGCGCCGAGGTGGGGTGGTGTCTCGATCGCGGTGCTCTTGTCGAGCGTGAGCACGTCGCCGACCTCGTCGACCACCAGCGCGAAGCTCTCGGTGCGGTAGTCGATCCCGACGGCGATGCGGGTCGCGCCGGCAGGGGCATCCTCGTCGCGCAGCCGCCGCCTCAGGCTGACCGCGGTGACGATCTTGCCGCGAAGGTTGACGAGGCCGAGCACCTCCCGGGGCGCCAGCGGCACCGGCGTCACCGCCAGCATCTCGAACACGGTGTGGATGTGCTCGACAGGCAGGCCGTAGGTCCGGCCGGCGGAGATCACGGTGAAAACCCGGCGGTCGCCGACCTCGGCGATGCCCGCGACCGGCTTGGGTCGCTCGGTGAGCGATGGCGCGATCACGCCGCGAATTCCCGGATGACGCGCTCTTCGAGCCCGTGCGGCCCGAGCGTCTGTCCCTCGAGCTTGCCGCGAAGCATGGCCAGCAGGGCGGCGCGGTCGAACTTGCCGACGACGCCGCACATGCCGCTTGCCGCGGCCGCCTCGTCGACGATGGGAGCGGTGTTGGCGGCGAGCGCGATGATCGGCAGCCGGGCGTGGCGCGGGTCGCGCTTGATCTCGCGAGCCAGGGTGTAGCCGTCCATGTCCGGCATGTCGGTGTCGGTGACGATGGCGTGAAACACCGCGCCGCGCGACAGCAGGAACAGCGCGTCGGCGCCCGAGCTGGCGGTCGTCACGCCGAAGCCGGCAGCGGCGAGCAGCGGCGCCAGCATGTCGCGGAAGAACAGCCGGTCGTCGACGAGCAGCACCGAGAACCGGCTGACGATGCCGCGGGCCAGCGCGTCGGGGCGCGCCATGTTGATGAAATGCGAGATGTCGATCACCTCGACCACGGTGGCGGCGAGGCGGGCCGATCCGATCACGCCCGGCGCGCCGCTGGCGATCTCGATGTCGAGGAAGTCCTCGACGATGTCGAGGATCTCGTCGACGACCAGGCCGACGCTCTCGCCGCCGATGCCGAGCACCAGGATGGGATGGTTGGCGTTATCGTCGAGCGAGGTGCGCCCGTCGAGCGTTTGCAACGGCATCAGGAAGCCGCGGTGCTGCATCACGAGCATGCCGTCGGAGACGCCGATGGCGCCCGTGGCGGACTCGATGCGCGAGATAAGCGATAGCGGGACGACCTTGAGGGCGCCGCCGCCGGCGCGGAACAGCACCAGACGCGTCTTCTCGCGGGGCGGCACGAAGCGTTCGGGGACATGCTCGACGCCGAGCTCGAGCGTCTGGGTCAGGCCGATCGAGCGGGCGAGCCCGACGGGGTCGAGGATCAGCACCACCGAGCCGTCGCCGAGGATGGTGTGGCCCGAGAACATGAAGAGGTGGGCGAGTGAGGCGCCGAGCGGCTTGACCACGATCTCCTGCACGTCAGCGACGTGATCGACCAGCACGGCGAAGAGATGCGCGCCGAAGCGCATCACCACCGCGAGCTTGGACTGGGCGTCGGCCTCGTGCGGCAGCTTGAACGTGTCGCGCAGGTCGACCAGCGGGATCACCTTGTCGCGCAGCCGCAGCACCATGGCGCCCTGGACCCGCTCGACTCTGTGCGGGCTGCCCTGGCCGAAACCGATCGCCTCGACAACGGATTGCTGCGGCAGGGCGTAGCGCTGGTGGCCGGTCTCGACGATGAGCGCGGGCGCGATCGCCAGCGTCAGCGGGATCTTGAGGTTGAAGCTGGTGCCCTTGCCGAAGGTCGAGGTGACCGCGATGGAGCCGCCGATCGTTTCGATGTTCTCCCGCACAACGTCGAGACCGACGCCGCGGCCGGAAATGCTGGTGACCTTGGCGGCGGTGGAGAACTCGGGCAGGAAGATGAAGCGGTAGACCTGCTCCGGCGGCATTTCGTCGAGGTCGGCGACACCGACCAGGCCCCGGGCCAGCGCCTTGGCCTTGATGCGCTCGACGTCGAGCCCGCGTCCATCGTCGGCGATCGACACCGAGATGTAGCCGGCCTCGTGGGAGGCGGAGATGCGGATGGTGCCGTGCTCCGGCTTGCCGGCCATGATGCGGTCGGCCGGCAGTTCGATGCCGTGGTCGGCGGCATTGCGGAGGATGTGGGTCAGCGGGTCGCGCACCACCTCAATCAACTGGCGGTCGAGCTCGGTGTCGCCGCCGTCGACGACGAGGGTGAGCTTCTTGCGGGTCTCGACGGCGAGCTCCCGGACGAGGCGCGGCAGACGCGCGAACAGCCGGCTCAGCGGCTGCATGCGGGCGCGCATCACCGAATCCTGGAGGTCCGATGTCAGCGACGACAGCCGTTGCATCGGCGCCTTGACCGCCTCGTCTTCCTGCTTGCGGTTGATCTCGAGCAGCTGGTTGCGGGTCAGCACCAGCTCGGACACCAGTACCATGATGCGCTCGAGCGAGGAGACGTCGACGCGGATCGTCTCGGAGCGCTTGGTCCGGTCCGATCCCGCGGCGGCAGGTGCGGTCGGGATGGCGGTCGCGCGGCGCGGCGCGGCGCTGCCGTCGGCCACATCCGCACCGGCCGGGCCGGACCCGGCGTGGAGCTCCTCGAGGCTCTCGAGCTGGGCCTCTAGCTCGCCGATGAGCGCGGCATCGTCGCCGGGGGGCTCGGCGGCGTGCGTCTCGATCTCGGCGAGGATGATCTTGACGCGGTCCACCGCCGCCAAGATCAGCGACACCATTTCCGGTGTCGCGGCGCGACCGTCGCGCAACCGGCTGATCACCGCCTCGGCGGCGTGGGTCAGCGCCTCCAGCCGGGTCAGGCCGAGGAAGCCGCAGGTCCCCTTGATCGTGTGCACCAGCCGGAAGATGCTGGAGACGATCGCCGAGTTCGTCGGGTCAGACTCGAACATCACGAGCTGCGTCGAGGCGGACTCCAGGTGCTCGGAGGTCTCGGCGAGGAAATCGTTGAGCAGCTCGTCCATCGGCGTCCGCACGGGCCCGATAGGGCGGTGAACGGACGCAGTGTGGCCGGGTTGGGTTAACGCCCGCTAAAGGCGCTATTCGTCAGTCCTCGTCGTGGTGGCGGGCGCCCTTGACGCCGGAAAACACCGTGCGCACGTCAAGCGCTTCGTCGAAATCGACGCGCGGTTGCGGACTGTCGGCAAAGACAGGCGCCGGCTGGTGAACCTCGCGCGGACCCGTGGTGATCTCCGCCGGCATCAGGGTCGGGCCGCGGTCTTCGGCGGAGGCTGGGCGGTCCTTGGCGGCGCGGTTGACCTCGAAGTCGAGGTCGATCTGCGAGCACAGGCCGAGCGTCACCGGGTCGAGCGGCTGCAACTGCGCCGAGTTCCAGTGCGTGCGGCTGCGGATCGCCTCCAGCGTCGTCTTGGTGGTGCCGGCGAGCCGCATGATCTGCGCGTCCTTGAGCTCGGGATGATTGCGCACGAGCCACAGGATGGCGTTGGGCCGGTCCTGCCGCCGAGACAGCGGCGTGTAGCGAGCGCCGCGGCGCGGCTTGATCTCGGGCATGCGCACCTTGGGCGGCGCGTTGCGCAGCATGTGGGCATTGTCCTTCTCGGCCTTGGCGATCTCGTCGCGGGTCAGCTGGTTCGAGGTGATGGGATCGTGCCCCTTGATGCCGGCGGCGACCTCGCCGTCGGCGATGCCCTTCACCTCGAGCGGGTGCAGCTTGCAGAAGTCAGCGATCTGATCGAACGTCAGCGAGGTGTTTTCGACAAGCCAGACGGCGGTCGCTTTGGGCATCAGCGGCGCGGTGCTCATGGGACGGCTCCTTGGGGGCTCGCAAGCCCGGCGCTTGCGCAAAAGTCGCGCGGCGGCCTGCCGGCGCTCGTAGCGAGCGGGAAAACGGGGAAGCCATTCTTATAAAAGGTGGGGGTCGCGAACGCAATTGCGAAGCTCGTCACCGGTACGCCGTCTTCACCATCCCTGCGCGCGCTCAGCGCTGAAATTGGAATGTTTCCAACGTAGCTTGACGACTGACGCCAGTTGTTTAGATAAGTTCTAAACAGCGGGTCTTACCATGAAGCGTTTCTCCGATCTCGACGAGCGCGAGATCCTTGCCGTCGCCATCGCGACCGAGGAAGAGGACGCGCGCGTCTACACCTATTTCGCCGAAGACCTGCACGGCCGCTACCCGTCGACTGCCAAGGTGTTCGAGAGCATGGCGGAGGTCGAGAACGGCCACCGCCGCGACCTGCTCGCCACCTACGAGCGCCGCTTCGGGACCAACCTCGTGCCGATCCGCCGCGAGGACGTCGAGGGCTGCCGCACGCGCCGCCCGATGTGGCTGGTGCGCAACCAGTCGCTCGCCGCGATCCGCCGTGAGGTGGCCGCGCGCGAGGCGGCCTCGACCGACTATTACGAGCGCGCCGCCCGGCAGACGAACGACATCGCAACGCGCGGCCTGCTCTACGACCTCGCCGCCGTCGAGCGCGCCCACGAGGGCGCCGTCGGCGCCCTGGAGGAGGAGCACCTCGACGGCGCCACCACGGGCGGCGAGGACGGCGAGCGCCGCAAGCAGTTCGTGCTGCAATACGTGCAGCCCGGCCTTGCCGGCTTGATGGACGGCTCGGTGTCGACGCTGGCGCCGCTGTTTGCCGCCGCCTTCGCCACCCACAACAACTGGCAGACCTTCGTGGTCGGCCTCGCCGCCTCGCTCGGTGCCGGCATCTCCATGGGCTTCGCCGAGGCGCTGTCGGACGACGGCCTGCTGTCGGGCCGCGGCTCGCCGCTGCTGCGTGGCATCATCTGCGGCACTATGACGGCGATCGGCGGTCTCGGCCACTCGCTGCCGTTCCTGGTGCCCGACCGTTGGCCCAACGCCTTCTGGACCGCCACGGCTCTGGCGGGCGTCGTGGTCTTCGTCGAATTGTGGGTGATCGCCTGGATCCGCGCGCACTACATGGACACGCCGATGCTCAAGGCGATCTTTCAGATCGTGCTCGGTGGCGCCATCGTGCTGGCGACCGGCATCCTGATCGGCGCCTCCTGACGCCTGCGGCACCTTAACCTAGCGTCAAGGCGGGGCCGGTATCCTTCGACCGTCGGACCGGATCGCGACATCGGGCGCGATCCGACAGGGGGTCCTCTCGCGCCCGGCGACTTGGGCGTGGGTCGGATGTCGATCACCAGTCGTATTCTCCTGCTGATCTTCGTCTCGCTCGGGGCGCTGATGGGCCTGTCCGGCTGGACTCTCGTGGACCGCTGGACGGTCGACCAGCGCATGCAGCGCCTGATGACAGGCTGCTCGGTCATCGAGACCTTGAACGAGATCGTGGGCTCGTTGCAGAAGGAGCGCGGCCGCTCCTCGCTACTCCTCAGCTCGAAAGGCACCAGGAACGTGGCGGAACTCGACGCGCAGCGTCAGGTGTCCGACCTGAAGGTCGCGTTCTTGGCCACGTCCATCCAGCAGGCCGATGTCGCCAGGCTGGGGAACGACATGCGAAAGCGCGCCGACGAACTGGTCGCCGCCTTGCACGGTCTCGAGCCGCTGCGCGCCTCCGTGTCGAACCTTGCGCTCACGCCCAAGCAGGCGATCGAGCGTTACTCGGCGATCGTGATGCGGGCGCTCGATCTGTCGTCCCTGATCTCGCGGGACACCGAACTCGCCGACATCAAGAACTTCGAGTTCGCCCTGAGCGCGCTGCAGGGCGCCACCGAGCGCTACGGCCTGATGCGCGCGATCGGCAGCGGCGGGCTGGCGGCCGGCGCCTTCACGCCGGACCAGCTCTACCAGCTGTCGAGCCTCGACGGCGAAGCGCGCGATCTCGTCAAATCCTTCGGGATCTACGCGCCGCCCTCGATCGCACGGGTCTACGCCGCCACCGTCACCCAGCAGGAGGCGGGCACGCTCGATCGGCTCAAGGCGATCGTGCTGTCGGTACCGGCCGGCAGTCGCGTGCCCGGCGTCGACAGCGAAGAATGGTTCGCCGCCGCGACTGCCAGGGTGGACAGCCTGCGCTCCGTCGCCGACCAGCTGCTGCAAACCTTCATCATGCAGGCCGAACTCACGCGCCGGTCGGCCGCCTTCCAGCTCGTGTTCGCAGCGGCCTTCGTCGTGCTGCTGATCTTCGCGATCGTGATCTTCGGCTTCGTGACGATGCGCTCCATCACAGAACTCATCAAGGCCATGGCGGCCTCGATGCGGAAGCTGGCGGCCGGCGACCTCGCGGTGGTCGTGCCTGCGGTTGGGCGCAAGGACGAGCTCGGCGACATGGCGCGGGCGCTGCTCGTGTTCCGGGCCGCGGCCATCGACAAGAACCGGCTCGAGAGCGAGACCGAAAGCGAGCGCCGACACGTGACCAGCCTCGTCGCCGCCGGACTGGCCCACCTCGCGGCGCGCGATCTCAGCTACCGCATGCCCGACGCGATGCCGCTCGCCTTCGCCAAACTCAGGACGGACTACAACCTCGCCCTTGACCAGCTCGAGCGCGCGATGCTGAGCGTCACCGACAGCGCCGAGGGCATCTCCGCCGGCTCGGCGAACGCCGCGATCGGAGCCGACGGCATCGCCCGACGCACCGAGCAGCAGGCGGCGCGAATGGACGAGACCGCCGCCGCGCTCGACCTCATCACCGAGACGGTGCTGCGCAGCGCAGAGGGCGCCGCGCACGTCAGCGCCTTCGTGCGCGATGCCAGGACCGAAGCCGAGCAGGGCGGCATGGTGGCCGAGCAGGCGACGCGAGCGATGGCCGACATCGATCTGTCCTCCCGCCAGATCGGGCAGATCATCGGCGTCATCGAGGAGATCGCCGCGCAAACCAACCTGCTGGCGCTCAACGCCGCCATCGAGGCAGCCCGCGGCGGCCAGTCCGGCCGCGGCTTCGGCGTGGTGGCGACCGAGATCCGCACCCTCGCGCAGCGGTCGCAGCGCGCGGCCGACCAGGTCAAGGCGCTGATCTCGACCTCCATGGCCAACGTCGAGCGCGGCGTCACGCTGGTCGGACAGACCGGCGCGGCGCTCGGGCATATCCTGACGCAGGTCGCGGAGGTTTCCGCCGAGGTGACCCAGATCGCGGAGAGCGCGCGGACGCAGTCCGAGACGCTCGCCGCCCTCAATGCGGCGATGCGCGAGATCGACCGCGTGACCAAGGAGAACACGCGCCTACTCGAGGTTGCCAACGATGCCAGCCGCGCCCTGGCGGCCGAGACCAGGGGTCTGACCGGTCTCGTCGGCAGCTTCCGGATCAACGCCGCCGCATAGCCGCGTCATGGACAGGCGGGGCGCGTGGCTATATCCCGCGCTTCCCGGCCGCGCCGTCTCGGCGCGCCCCGCAGCGAGACGCGCTTGGCCTTCATCCTGGCTCACCTCAGCGACGCTCATATCGGCCCGCTGCCCCACGCGCGGCGGCGCGAGCTGTTCGGCAAGCGGATCACCGGCTACATCAACTGGAAGCGCGGGCGCTCCAATTCCCACAACATGGAGGTGCTGGCCGCCGTCGTAACCGACCTGCGCGACCAGAAGCCGAGCCACGTCGCCATGACCGGCGACATTCTCAACCTCGCCCTGCCCGGCGAGTACCCGCTGGCCGAGACCTGGCTGCGCACGCTGGGCGAGCCCGGCAGCGAGGTGAGCTTCGTCGCCGGCAACCACGACGCCTACACCCGCGGCTCGCTGCCGACGCTGGCGCGCACCTTCGCGCCGTGGACCCGCTCCGACGACACCGGCCAGCCCGGCTATCCCTACATGAAGGTGCGCGACGGCGTGGCGCTGATCGGCGTCTGCTCGGGCGTGCCGCGCGCGCCGTTCATCGCCTCGGGTCGCGTCGGCCACGTCCAGCGCGAAGCGCTGGAGCGACGCCTCAAGGAAGCCGGCGCGCGCGGGCTGTTCCGCGTGGTGATGATCCACCACCCGCCGCGCATCACCGACCCCGGCGGCCACATCGGGCGCGGGCTCACCGACCACCTCGGCTTCGCCAAGGTGATCCGCCAATACGGCGCCGAGCTGATCCTGCACGGCCACAACCACAAGCTTTTCGTCGACAGCCTGCCCGGTCCCGACCGCGCGGTGCCGGTGGTCGGCGTGCCCTCGGCCTCGGCGGTCAAGGGCAAGCCCAAGAACCGTGCCGGCTACCACCTCTTCACCATCGAAGGGGGAGGCGCCGACGCCACGGTCAGCGTGCGCGCCCGCGGCCTGCTGCCCGGCGAGGAGATGATCGGCGACCTGGGTCCGGTGGCGCTGTAGGCCGGTGCGGCTTTGCCTTGACCGGCCGTCGCCCTTATGACGGCGCCATCATGACGACATCGATCGAGACGCCTGGCTCCGAGGAGGACCTTGCCGCCCTGCGCCGCGAGATCGACGCGATCGACCTAGCGCTGCACGAGGGGCTGATCGCGCGCGGCGAGATCATCGACCGGCTGATCGCCGTCAAGGCGGCGGCGGGCGGCGGCTCGGCGTTCCGGCCGGCGCGCGAGGCGGCGATGATGCGCGCGCTGGTCGAGCGCCACCGCGGCATCCTCCCGCTCGACACGGTCGAGGGCATCTGGCGCATCATCATCTCGACATTCACCTTCGTGCAGGCCCGCCCCGCCGTGCACGCCGACCCCGCCGGCGGCGACGCCCCGGCGCGCGACAGCGCCCGCTTTCACTTCGGCTTCACCGTGCCGCTGGAGACGCACGGCGACGCCGCCGCGGTGATCGCCGCCGTGGCGGCGGCGCGGGGCGATCTCGGGTTGGTGCGCGTACCCAGGAGTCCTCGAGCCGAGACTGCATGGTGGGACGCGCTGCGGGCGCCCGGCGCGCCCAAGATCATCGCCCGCCTGCCCTTCGTCGAGCGCACCGACCATGCCGCCGGACTGCCGCTCTTCGTGGTGGCCAAGCCGCTGCCCGACGGCGCGCAACACGATGTCCGGCTGTACGCCGCGACCCTGCCCGCCCCGCCTTCGCCGGGCCGGCACGTGGTCCTGGCGCAAGCACCGGCCAGCGAGGGAGTCAGCTGCCTCCTGTCCGCCGCGGACGGGCTCCCGGCCGAAACAGTCGCCGCGGCGCTGGGTGTCCCCGTCGCCTTCGTCGGCTCGCACGCCGCGCGTTACGAGGTGGATCGCGACAGAG
>CAXTQM010000015.1:12774-15993 GCA_964246205.1 uncultured Beijerinckiaceae bacterium
GAGCCGAACCGTGCGGCTGAACGGAGGTTAGGCCGGCCATGAGCGATGCACGCCGCGACGATCCCCTGCCCGCGATCGACCCCGTCGCCATGGCCCGGCGCGACCTCAAGAAGGCGCTGCCGCGACGCTTCTTTACCGGGGTGACGGTCGGCCTCGCGGCGGACGGCGGCTTCGCCGTGCTGCTCGACGGCCGGCCGCTGCGCACCCCCGCCAAAGCCGCGCTGGCGGTGCCCACCCACGACATGGCCGAAGCGCTCGCCGCGGAATGGCGGGCGCAGGGCGAGATCATCGAGCCCGACACCATGCCGCTGACCCGGCTCGTCAATTCGGCGATCGACGGCGTCGCCAAGGCGCGTGAGGCGACCCTGGCCGAGGTCGCCAAATTCGCCGAGACCGACCTCGTCTGCTATCGCGCGGGCGAGCCGGCGGCGCTGGTCGCCGCGCAATCCGCGGCCTGGGACCCGGTGCTGGACTTCGCCCGCGACGCGCTCGAGGCGCGGTTCGTCTGCGTCGAGGGCGTGATGTACGCCTCGCAATCCGAGCCGGCGAAGGCGGCGGTGCGCCGGGCGCTCGAGCTGGCGGCGTCGGGGCCGGCCGGCGACCTGCGGCTCGCCGCGGTTAGCATCATGACCAGCCTGACCGGCTCCGTGCTGCTGGCGCTCGCGGTGGTGCACGGCGCGTTCAGCCCGGCGGAGGCCTGGCACGCCGCCCATGTCGACGAGGACCACCAGATCGCGATCTGGGGCGGGGACGTCGAGGCCGCCGCGCGGCGTGCGCTGCGCTGGCGCGACATGCGGGCCGCCGCCGCGGTGGTGCCGCTCACACCCTCCTGAGGCTGCTCGCGACGCAGGAACCGCCGCTCCGCCTGCTTCGTTGATGTGGCATCGAGGAGGGTTCACAATGCGTCTCGTTCCAGCCTTCGCCCTTCTGGCCTTCGCCACTCCCGCCTTCGCCGCCCAAGTCGGGTTGGCCACCGATCATTTCGAGCAGACCTGGATGTCGCTGCAGAGCGGGCGCTTCACGGCCGTTGCCGCGCCGGTGCAGGTGCGCACCTTGGCCGTCCACACCGGCACGATCCCAGCCCAGGCCCTTGCCGGGGCCTTCGAGTCCGCGGCGGACGACGGCGCACGCCGCGACCTCGCCCTCGACGAGATGGCGAGTGCCTGGCATCAGGTCCAGCGCACCGCGCTGGAGGATCTCCGGGACGCCAGGCGCGCCTACGCGGCGACTTCAGGCGCCGATGCCACGGCCAAGGAGCCGCGCTTCATCGCCATGGTTCAGCAAGTGGTGGACGGCAGCGGTCGTTCGGTCGCGCACGATGCCGATGGCGGCGGCGAGACGGTGCTCGCCGACAGCTATCGACACGCGACAGAGGCGTTGCCGGACGCGGATCTTCAGGGGCTGCAGGCTTCGGAACGAGCGTGGATCGCCTACCGCGACGCCTTCGGCCGTTTCGCCCGCGCGGTCGACCGACCCGATGCCACCCGCGAGGTCGAGGCCGAACTCTCCCGCGCCCGAGCGGCGGAATTGACCGCGGAAGCCCCCAAGTAGCCGTTGGCCGACGGGCTACTGGCGTCAGCTCGGCTTTCAAATCGAGCGGAGACCGCAAGCTTCGCTCGTGCACGCGCAAACCGCGCGACTTCGCAGCGGCTCGCGCTGACGGGCGCTGGGGTGACGCGGCTTCCCGAGTTTGCCGTCGGCGACGCAGACAGGTTTCGATCTACCCGAAGCCGCCTCAGTTCGGATCATTGGCTGGGACCTTCTCCGCAGCGCACGTCGTCCAGCACTGACGATGTATCGCGCGGATCCGCCTCGCATGCTTCAACAGGTGGGATCTGGCGATCATCCAGCCAGCCCGCTGTCGAGCCCTCGGCAAGCGAGGCCGGTGCGGTCGATGCCCTGCCTCAAGCTGCGCTCGCGAACCTGCCCATCGTTTCGATGGCCTGCCGACTGATGCGACGCACGACCTCGCCGGCTTGAGGAAGGTCGCCGATAAGCCCGATCGCCTCGCCGACCGTGACGTTCGCCGTCTCGAAATCACCCGAATCCCAGGCTTCCTTCACCTTGTCGAGTTCCTCGCCACGCATCGCGAGCAATTCCGCCTCACGCCCATGCCACCTGTCCGTGAACGCGTTGCGCATGTTCCTGCCGGTCAACCCGTTGGGCCAGTTCTTTTTCTTGACGATGTCGTAGACGGAGGTGCGGACCGTCTCGTCGCCGGTCGTCGGCAAGATCTTCCGCTTCGCCTCCTCGGGGATCAGCGCCTCCGCAGTCGCCCAGAAGCGCGTCCCCATCAGCACGCCGTCGGCGCCGAGCATCAGGGCCGCGGCGAGGCCGCGGCCGTCCGCTATGCCGCCAGCCGCCAGCACCAGCACGTCGGGCGCGCGCCGCGCCGCGAGGTCGACCACACCCGGCACGAACGACATGGTGGAGCGCACGTTGAGCCCGTGACCGCCGGCCTCGGTGCCCTGCGCGACGACGACGTCGGCGCCGACCTCGATGGCCCGCTCGGCTTGCCGAACAGTGTGGACCTGAACAATAAGCGGCACGCCAGCATCCTTGACGAGCCGGGCGTAAGGCTTGGGATCGGTGAACGACAGCATCATCGCCTTGGGGTGGCGTTCGAGCGCCTCCTCAAGAAGCCCGGGCACCTCCGGCAGGGTCCAGGCGATGAAGCCGGCCCCGACGTTCTTGTGGGTGACCCTCACGCTTTCTCGCTCAAACCAACCACGGTCGGCATAGCCGATGCCCAGCAGCCCGAGGCCGCCGGCTTCTGCCACCGCCGAGGCAAGTTCTCCTCCGGAAGCGGGCGCCATAGGGGCGAGCACGATCGGGTGCTCGATGCCGAACCGCTCCGTCAGTCTCGTTCGCAATGCCATGTCTCATCCTTCTGGCGCCGTCCATTGGCGAGGAGAAAGGTGCATCCCAGCACGCCGCCGTCTAAGCACCCTTTAAGTCGAAAGGCACTGCCCTGCATCCGACCGACGCATGAAGCGATCGAGCCTGCCGCGTCAGGCAGCCCGTCACGACCGATCTTGCCATCGACGATCCGCTCAAGCTTAGTGGTCAGGCGCAGCCGGTTGCATGCGAGCTAAGGCTCTAATCGGGCAGAGGCAGCCCACGATGCTGATGCACCAACCGCTAGCCGACCGCCGTAAACGCGTGGCTTCCCGAAGCAAGCGCAGAAATCTCAAGTCACGTGGTCTGGATGGCTGAGGT
>CAXTQM010000016.1:0-15739 GCA_964246205.1 uncultured Beijerinckiaceae bacterium
GGTGCAGCAGGCTTCGCACGAGCTCGGCCGCCTGTATCATCTCGCCGGCCCGCCCGCCCTGGCGCGCGACGCCGGCATGGGCCTGATCGGGCCGGCCCGCCTGTTGCAACGCTACGACTGGCTCTACGGCGGCTGAGGTGCCGCAAGCGTGAGAGGCGGCCGCAGGTGACAGCGCGCTCCCGGGGGGCGTAGTACATCTTCCTGAGTGATTTGGAGCCGCCGACGATGAGCGTGGCCGCCGACTTGGACTTCGACGATATCGAGGCGCCCGATCTACGGTCGGCGCACGTCATCGTCGTCGGCAACGAGAAGGGCGGCACCGGCAAGTCGACGCTTTCCATCCACCTCTCGGTCGCGCTCATGAAGGCCGGCTTCCGCGTCGCGACGATCGATCTCGACACCCGCCAGCAGACGCTGACCCGGTTCTTCGAGAATCGCCGGTCCTGGGCGCGGACGGCCCCTTGGGACGTCGAGCTGCCGCTGCACTTCGCGCCACAGCGCGGCCAGTCCGAAAGCGTGCGCGACAACGAGACGGTGGAATTCGCCGCCTTCGCCGATGCCGTCGGCCAGGTCGAGCACGCCTACGAGTTCGTCGTGATCGACACGCCGGCGTCGGATTCCTACCTGATGCGGCTCGCTCACTCGCTCGCCGACACGCTCGTGTCGCCGGTCAACGACAGCTACATCGACGTCGACGTCTTCTCCCGCGTGCACCACGATCGCACCAAGCGCGGCGCGGTGGCGCATTACGCCGACCTCGTCAACGAGGCCCGCCGCAAGCGCCACCTCGTCGACCAGGGCCTGATCGACTGGGTCATCGTGCGCAACCGCATCGCCTCGCTGCAGTCCAACAACGCCAAGCAGATCGCGGTCAGCCTCGGCCGCATGTCCACCGAGCTGAAGTTCCGCCCTGCCGAGGGGCTGCACGACCGCGTCATCTTCCGCGAGCTGTTCCCGATCGGCTTGACCGCGCTCGACCCGATCGAGGAGGCGATGAAGACCGGCTCGCTGTCGACTTCGCAGCAGTCCGCGCGCCGCGAGATCGAAGAGCTGGTCGGCACGCTGCAGCTGCCCGAACGCGGCACCGGCATGGCCCATCTCCAGGCCCGCCACGAATGGTTCCACCGCATCTCCGGCTTCTACCGAGGCATGGGCGCGGCCTGCTGAGAGGCTTGTCCGTCTTGCCCTGCTGACGCGCGCACCGGGTTTCTGCTAGAGAGGTACAAGCGGTCGACCCGCGGTCGCCTGATGGATTGGCATGTCCGACACTTCTGAAAGCGGCCCTCCGATCGTCGGCATCGGCGCATCGGCCGGCGGCATCGAGGCGCTGGAGCATTTCTTCCGCGCCGTGCCGCAGGCGATCGGCGCCGCCTTCGTCATCGTCACCCACCTCAATCCGAGCCGCGAGAGCCTGCTCGCCACCATCGTGCAGCGCTGGACGGAGATGCCGGTCGCGGTCATCGCCGACGGCGACGTCCCGCAACCCGACCACGTCTACGTCATGCCCGAGGACGCCTCGCTCAAGATCGCGGACGGCCGCTTCCAGCTGATCCGGCCGCGACCGGCCAACCGAGACCTGAAGCCCATCGACCTGTTCCTCAGCTCGCTCGCCGTCGATGCGGGAGAGCGCGCCGTCGCGGTGATCCTGTCGGGCAGCGACGGCGACGGCACGCTCGGCGCCAAGGCGGTCAAGGAACGTGGCGGCATGACCATGGCGCAGACCGCCGACGGCACCGCGCCGAAATATCCCGGCATGCCGGAGACTGCGATCGCCTCGGGGATGGTCGATTTCGCCGTGCCGGTCCAGGACATGCCGGCGCGCATCGCCTCTTTCGTCGAGGCGCTCTCCGCGCTGGAGGCGCTCGATCGGGAGCCCGACGAGCGCGACATGGCGGCGCTCGACGCCGCGCGGACCGAGATCTACGAGTTGCTTCAGGGCCAGATCGGGCACGACTTCAGCGGCTACAAGACGAAGACCTTCAACCGCCGCATCGAGCGGCGCAAGCAGCTGCTGCAGATCGCGACGCTCGAAGATTACGTCGCGCGGCTGCGGCGCGACCCGAGCGAGGTCGCGGCGCTGTTTCGCGACCTGCTGATCAACGTCACCAATTTTTTCCGCGACCAGGACGCCTTCGAGGCGCTGCAGAAGATCGTGATCCCCGCGATCTTCGAGGGCAAGCGGCGCGACGACACGGTTCGCGTCTGGGTGCCGGGCTGCGCCACCGGCGAGGAGGTCTATTCGATCGCGATCCTGATGCGTGAGCACATGGACACGCTCGACGTGCGCCCGCGCGTGCAGATCTTCGCGACCGATATCGACGAGCGCTCGCTCGAGGCCGCCCGCGCCGCCCGCTATCCCGAGCCCCTGCTCGACACCATCGCCCCCGAGCGCCGCCGCCGATTCTTCGTCGAGGAAGGCGCGTCCTTCGTGGTCAGCAAGAGCGTGCGCGAGCTTTGTGTGTTCTCGCCCCACAGCCTCATCCGCGACCCGCCGTTCTCGCGCATGGACCTCGTTTCCTGCCGCAACCTGCTGATCTATCTCGCGCCCAACCTGCAGGGAGACGTGATTCCGCTGTTCCATTACTCGCTACGGTTCAACGGATTCCTGTTCTTGGGCACGTCGGAGAACATCGGCACCTTCTCGGACCTGTTCGCCCCCGTCGACAAGAAGCAGCGCATCTTCCGGGCGCGGGAGAATGCCGGCTCGCTGCGGCTGCCGATGCTCGTGCGCGGTGCGAGCTCGACGCTGCTGACCGAGCAGGTGCGCGGCCAGAAGCCCTCGACGATCCAGAGCCTGCGTCAGGACATCGAGACCCGCGTCCTCGAGCGTTTTGCGCCGGCCTACGTCGTGATCAACGCCGAGAGCGACATCGTGCTCTATTCCGGTCGCACCGGCAAATACCTTGAGGCCGCGCCGGGCGTTCCGTCACGCCAGCTGCTCGGTATGGCGCGCAAAGGCATCCGCCTCGAGCTGCGCGGCGCCATCCGCGACTGCGTGTCCGAGACACGGCGCATCGAGCGTCACGGCCTCTCCGTCGAGGGAGACGACGGCCGTCTGCAGATGCTGAGCCTCGTCGTCGAGCCGCTTGGTGTGGAAACGGACGAGCCGCTCTACATCGTCGTCTTCACCGACGCCGGCGCACCGCTCGATCGCGAGCAGGCGGCGGCGCGCACCCTGCGCTCGAACGAGGACGGCGGCGCGCTGATCGCGCTGGAGCGGGAACTCGCCGAGATCCGAGACCGGCTGCAGTCCGTGATCGAGGAATACGAGACCGCGCTGGAGGAGCTGAAATCCTCGAACGAGGAGCTGGTCTCGGTCAACGAGGAGCTGCAATCGACCAACGAGGAGCTGGAGGCGTCGAAGGAGGAGCTGCAGTCGTTGAACGAGGAGCTGCAGACGGTGAATGGCGAGCTCGGCCACAAGATCGACGAGCTCGACAGCGCCAACGGCGACCTGCGCAACCTCTTCGACACGTCGAAGATCGCGTCGGTGTTCGTCAACGGCGACCTCAGCATCCGCAACTTCACGCCGCTGGCGGCGCAGATCTTCAACCTGCTGCCCGGCGACCGCGGCCGCTCGCTGGCGACCTTCTCGAACAGCCTGGCCTATCCGGATTTCCTCGGCGACCTCACCGCCGTGCTGCGGACCGGACAGCCGCGCGAGACGCGCGTCTCGCACGCCGACGGTGGAACCCGCTACCTCGTCCGGCTCCAGCGTTACGAGGAGGGCGCCGGCTCGCTCGCCGGAGCGGCGATCACCTTCGTCGACATCACCAGCCTTGAAGCGATCTGAAGCGCTCGCTCTCGTTGGCCCGATCCAGGGTCGCGCGGGCGGCGGCGACCGAGGCTCGGGCCTCGGCGCAGGCTAGGCGGATGTCGTTGCCCAGCCGACGGCTGCTTTCCATCTGGTTCTTGAGCTTGACACCGTAGGGCGACGAAGCATGTGCCGTCCTGCGGCGCCGGAACACCTCGTCGAACGGCAGGGTCATCAGCACCGTGCCGTCCCGGTCGGCGATCTCGATCCATTGCCGGCTCGGGTCCTTCTGCTCCAGCAGAAGATCGGCGCCGATGCGCACCATGCTCTGGTAGGCGTCGAGATAGGCGAGGTCGAGGTTGTCGAACTCGCACCCGACCTCGTCCACCGCGTCGTCGCTGCCGCCGCGGAAGTTGAAGAAAAAGCGCGTCATGTCCGTCCCGTCATCTGCAGGTAAGACGGGTCGAAGCCGGCAGCATGCTTGAAGCGCGGCCAGTCCATTACGTCGATCTGGCCACGGCGCAGGTTGATCAAGCTCTCCTGGCGCAGCCGCATCAGCGTCCGGTTGACGTGGACCACCGACAGGCCGAGCGTGTCGGCGAGTTCAGTCTGCGTCAGCGGCATCGGGCAGGTGACCGTCTGATCGTCCCCGGGCGCGCTGGTGCGATGGATGATCTCGCAGAGCAGATGCGCCGTGCGCGCGTAGGCGGAACGCCGGCCGAGGCTGAGCAGCCACTCGTGCGCGAGCGCGCCATGGAACGCGACGTACTGCCAGAAGGCCTTGGCGGTGTCGGCGTCGGCGTCCACCAATTCCTGCAGGCGGACGTGCGTCACCTTGTGGAAGGTCACGGGGGTCAACGCGACGGCGCTGCACCGCGAGGTGCCAAGCGTGAAGCTCTCGTGGTCGACGATGTCGCCTGGGACGTAGAGCGCGACGTTCTGCTGGTGGCCCGCGGCGGTCCGTTTGACCGCCACGACGTAGCCGGCGTCGATCAAGAAGATGTGCGGGGAGCGCTGCCCCTCGTGGCAAAGCGAATCGCCGCGTTGCGCCCACCCGATCGTGCCGACATCGCGCAAGGACTGGAGGTAGGACTTGCTGCGTGGCGCCTCGAGAACATCTGAAACCGTCATCGGTGATGGTCCGTGCAAATACTAAACACAAATCATAAGCCGGAGTTTGCACGTCGTCGCTATCAATTATCTATTGTGAAAGGAGTTTGCGGCCTCGCGGTTTACGGCTCGACCTCGAGCTCCTCCACGCCCTCGGGCTCCGCCTGCGCCGCCGCGAGCCATTCGGCCATGTCGGGCATTGCCAGGATGCTGTCGCAATAGGCCTGTTCGGCGGCCTCGACCGGCACGTGATAGGTCCGCAACCGGGTGCAGACCGGCGCGTACATGGCGTCGGCCATCGTGCGCGACCCGCCCATCAGGTAGGGACCGCCGTAGGCGTAGAGGCACTCCCGCCAGATCGCCAGGATGCGGTCGATGTCGGCTTGCGCCCGCGACCATACCCGGAAGGTTGGGAAATCGCCCTTCAGGTTCATCGGCAGCGCCGAGCGCAGCGGTGCGAAGCCGGCATGCATCTCGCCGCAGATCGAGCGGCAATGCGCCCGCTGCCTGCGGTCGGCTGGCAGCAGCCCCGCCTGCGGGAACGTCTCGGCGAGGTACTCGCCGATGGCGAGGTTGTTCCAGATTGAGAGCCCGTCGTGGTGCAGCGTCGGCACCTGCATCGAGGAGGACAGCAGCAGCAGCTCGGCACGCATCTTCGGATTGGACGGCGAGATCATGATCTCGCGGAACGGCAGCCCGGAGAAGCGCGTCATCAGCCAGCCGCGCAGCGACCAAGACGAATAGTTCCTCGATCCGATCGTGAGCGTCGCCTCCGCCAACGATGACGTCTCCCATGCCGACATGGCGCGACGTGTGCACGCGTCATGCCGCCGGAGGCAGGCCCGGACAGAAGTCGCTTGCCCCTCGTGTCGACGATCCCGATAAGGCGGGTTGCTCCCGCACAGCCGGACATTCCCCACGCGATGACAGCCATCCCGACGCGCAGCAAGCCCCGGCGCCGTTCGCTGATCCGCCGCCTGGGCTTCTCGCGGCTGGCGGTCGATCAATGGCTGCGGCGCGCCGTGTTCCTGCTCGGCGGGCTCTGCGTCGGCGGGGCCGCCGTGGCGATGGCGCTGGTCGCCGACAAGGCGCAGGATCTGTTCGCCCGACTGATCGCGCATGCCGAATGGGCGGCGCTGCTGGTCACACCGCTCGGTTTCGCGCTCTGCGTCTTCCTTGCCCGCACCGTGTTCCCGAACTCGCAGGGCTCCGGCATCCCGCAGGTCATCGCCGCGCGCCAGATCGACGACGCCAAGCGGCGCAACGCGCTGGTGTCTCTCAAGACCGCCGCCGGCAAGATCGTCGTCATGATGATCGGCCTGCTGTGCGGCGCCTCGATCGGCCGCGAGGGGCCGACGGTGCAGGTCGGGGCCTCGATCATGGGCTTCATCGGCCGCAAGGCGCCGATGGTCTACCAGCAGAACCTGCTGCTCGCCGGCGCCGCCGCCGGCATCGCCGCCGCCTTCAACACGCCGCTCGCCGGCATCGTCTTCGGCATCGAGGAGCTGTCGCGCTCGTTCGAGGCCAAGGCATCCGGCCTCGTCATCGGCTGCATCATCGCCGCCGGCGTCACCTCGCTCGCGATCCTGGGCGACTACACCTATTTCGGCTCGACGGCCGCCAGCATGCCGCTCGGCCGGGTCTGGCTGGTGGTGCCTTTGATGGCGGTCGCCGGCGGCGTGCTCGGCGGATCGTTCTCTCGCATCCTCATCGTATGTCTCGCCGGCGATGCGGCGCGCGGCATCCGCCGACTCGTGGTCGCCCGCCCCATCGCCTTCGCCTTCCTGTGCGGGCTCGGCGTGGCGCTGTGCGGCCTCTTCGGCCACCATTCGTCCTACGGGACCGGCTACGCCGAGGCCAAGAGCATCCTCCACGGCAATTCCGGACTGACGCTGCTGTTCATGCCGCTCAAGTTCCTCGCCACCGTGTTCTCCTCGGTGAGCGGCATCCCCGGCGGCATTTTCGCGCCATCGCTGTCGGTGGGCGCCGGGCTGGGGGCCGAGTTCCACGCCATCTTCACCTCGATCCCGCTCGGGGCGCTGGCGCTGATCGGCATGGCCTCCTACCTCGCCGGCGTGGTGCAGACGCCGATCACCTCCTTCGTCATCGTCTCGGAGATGACGCAGGATCACGCCATGGTGATCCCGCTGATGGTGGCGGCGCTGATCGCCGACGCGGTGTCGCGCCTCGTCTGCAAGGACGGGCTCTACCATACGCTGGCGCACTCCTTCCTGCCGCCCGGTTCCGTGCCGGAGCCGCAGCCCTCCGGCATGGAGCCGGTATGAGCCTGCCGACAGAAGAGCCGCTGCCGCTCGACCGCGGCTTCGAGGCGACGGCCGATGCCGTGGTCGCGCTGTCGCCGCTGGTGCGCCGCCTGGTGGCGCCCAACCCCGGCCCGATGACCTTCACCGGCACCTGCACCTACCTCGTCGGGGCCGGAGCATCGCTCACCGTCATAGATCCCGGTCCCGACCTGCCGGCGCTTCGGGACGCGATCATGGCGGCGCTGGGCGGCGCGCGGCTGGCGCACATCGTGGTGACGCACACCCACCGCGACCACTCGCCAGGCGCTCGCGCGCTCGCCGCCGCGACCGGCGCTGCGGTCGTCGGTTGCGCCCCTTACGCCCCGGTGCGGCCGCCGCGGCCGGCCGAGATGGCGGCGGTGGCCGCCTCCAACGATCTGGACTATGCGCCCGACCGGGTGCTTGCCGACGGCGAGGCGCTCCAGGGCGAGGGTTATACGCTGATGGCCGTGGCGACGCCCGGCCACACGATGAACCACCTCGCCTTTGCCCTGCCGCAGGAGCGCGCGCTGTTCTCCGGCGACCACGTCATGGCCTGGTCGACCACGGTGATCGCGCCGCCGACCGGCTCTATGGGCGCTTTCATGGCCTCCCTGGAGCGGCTGAAGGGGCGCGACGACATGGTGTACTGGCCCGGCCATGGCGGCCCGGTGAAGGACCCGCCGCGCTTCCTGCGCGCCTTGGTTCATCATCGCCGCCAGCGCGAGCACGCGTTGCGCGCCCGCCTCGCCGCCGGCGATCGCACCATCGCCGAGCTGGTCGCCAGGACTTACGAGACGCTCGATCCGCGCCTGCGCCGCGCCGCCGGCATCACCGTGCTGGCGCATCTGGAGGATCTCTGCGCCCGCGGCCTGGTCCGCGCCGACGGCGAGGGCCTCGAGGCGAGCTACGCACCGGCCTGACACCGCGTGCTCCGGCCTTTCGACACCATCCGCGAAGTCGATTGGGGGTTGTGCGCGTCCCGGTAGCTGCCACCAAGATCGTGCGGTATCGTCGAGCGCTTCCGGACACTACCGTTGATCGACAAGCTGACCTTCGTGCTCGCGCTGGCGCGCGAGCGGCACTTCGGCCGCGCCGCCGAAACCTGCGGCGTGACCCAGCCGACCATGTCGGCCGGCCTCAAGCAGCTCGAGGAGCAGCTCGGCGTGGTAATCGTGCGCCGCTCGTCCCGCTTCCAGGGGTTCACGCCCGAAGGCGAGCACGTACTGTCCTGGGCGCGGCGCATCGTCGGCGATACCAAGGCCATGCGCCAGGACCTCGACGCGCTGAAGCGCGGCCTCACCGGGCACCTGCGCGTCGCCGCCATCCCCACCGCGCTCGCCACCGTGCCGGCGTTGGTCACGCCGTTCCGCCTCGGCCATCCCGCCGTGCGCTTCACCGTGACCGCCGCCACGTCGGCGGAGATCCTCGAGGGTTTGTCCAACCTCGAGGTCGATGCCGGCCTAACCTATCTCGACAACGAGGCGATCGGCGGGGTGAAGTCGGTGCCGCTCTGCCGCGAGACCTACTGCCTTCTGACGAGCGCCGACAGCGATCTCGGCCGGCGCGCCGGCGTGGCCTGGCGCGATCTCGCCGCGCTGCCGCTCTGTCTGATGACGCCGGACATGCAGAACCGCCGCATCGTCGACCAGATGCTGCGCGACGTCGGCGCGCCGACGGAAGCACCGCTCGAGTCGAACTCGGTGCTGGCGCTGCTCGCGCACGTCGCCTCGGGCCATTGGTCGAGTATCGTGCCGAGCAGCCTGACCCAAAGCATCGGCCTGCCTCCGGCACTCGCCGCGATCCCGATCGGCGAGCCCGAAGTCAGCCACCTGATCGGGCTGATCGTCGCGCCGCGATACGCTATGAGCCCGCTGGCGAATGCCCTGGTCCAGGAGGCGGAGCGGCTTGCCATTCGGTTAATGCCGCCCAAACTCGGCCGAATGGGGGAGGATCGATAGAGCCTTTCTATTGCGACAAGGTGTCGATGCTCTTGAAAGCTGGCAGGAAAAAGCTTTTCTAGAACAAATACAAAAATGATGTCGGGATGAACATGCCGAGGTACGAGCGCTGGGATCTGATCGAAGCGACCAAGGTCGTCGCGGCCCGGTCCCATGAAAAGGGGTCGGCGATCCCTATCATGCACGATCTGATGGAGCGCTTTGGCTACGTCGATCGCGCTGTCGTGCCGATCCTAGCCGAAGCGCTGAACCTGTCGCGGGCCGAGGTCCATGGCACGCTCACCTTCTACCACGACTTCCGTGACCATCCTCCGGGGCGCACCACGCTGAAGGTGTGCCGGGCCGAGGCGTGCCAGGCGCGCGGCGCCGTCGAGATGCACGATGCCTTGCGTCGCAAGCTCGGCGTCGACTGGCACGGTACCACGCCCGACGGCGCCATCACCATCGAGCCGGTGTTCTGCCTCGGCCTGTGCGCCTGCGCACCGGCGGTGCTGATGAACGACGAGCCGGTCGGCGACGTGCGCATCGAGACGCTCGACACGCTCATCCAAAACGCCCGCAACGAAGGGGCGCGGACATGATCACCGTCTACGTGCCCATCGATGCCGCCGCCATCGCGGTCGGCTCCGACAAGGTGGCGGCCGCGCTCGCGGCCAAGGCCGGCGACGGCGTCACGGTCAAGCGCAACGGATCGCGCGGCATGCAGTGGCTCGAGCCGATGCTGGAGGTCGTCACCGACGGGGGCCGCATTGCCTACGGGCCGGTGAAGGTCGAAGACCTCGACGGCCTGCTCGCCGCCGACTTCCTCCACGGCGGCGATCATGCCCTGCGCCTCGGCAAGCCTGAGGACATGGACTGGCTGAAGAAGCAGTCGCGGCTCACCTTCGAGCGCGTTGGCATCATCGATCCGCTCGACATCGCTGACTATCGCGCCCACGGCGGCTTCGTCGGGCTGAAGAACGCCATCGCCATGTCGGAGGAGGACATCTGCAAGGTCGTCACCGACTCGGGCCTGCGCGGCCGTGGCGGCGCTGGTTTCCCGACGGGCATCAAGTGGACCACCGTCCGCAAGGCGGTCGACGAGCAGAAGTACATCGTCTGCAACGCCGACGAGGGCGACAGCGGCACCTTCGCCGACCGCATGAGCATGGAGGGCGACCCCTTCATGCTGATCGAGGGCATGACCATCGCCGCGCTCGCGGTGGGCGCCTCCGAGGGCTACATCTACATCCGATCCGAGTATCCGCACGCCTTCAAGACGGTGTCGCGCGCGATCGAGATCGCCACCGCCGATGGCGCGCTCGGCTCCTCGGTGCTGGGCAGCGGCAAGCCGTTCCGCCTGCATGCCCGGCTCGGTGCCGGCGCCTACATCTGCGGCGAGGAGACTTCGCTGCTGGAAAGCCTCGAGGGGCGTCGCGGTGTCGTACGCGCCAAGCCGCCGTTGCCGGCCTTGAAGGGCCTGTTCGGCAAGCCGACGGTGGTCAACAACGTCATCTCGCTCTGCTCGGTGCCCTACATCCTGAGCCACGGCGGCCAGGCCTATGCCGACTACGGCATGGGCCGATCGCGGGGTACGCTGTGCATCCAGCTCGGCGGCAACGTGAAGCACGGCGGCTTGATCGAGCTCGGCTTCGGCGTGACGCTCGGCGAGATCGTCGACACGTTCGGCGGCGGCACGATCACCGGGCGTCCGGTGCGCGCCGCCATGGTCGGCGGTCCGCTGGGGGCCTATTTCCCACGCGAGCTGTTCGACACGCCGCTGGATTACGAGGCCTTTGCCGCCAAGGGTGGACTCGTCGGGCACGGCGGCATCGTGGTGTTCGACGATACCGTCGATATGGCCGCCCAGGCGCGCTTCGCCTTCGAGTTCTGCGAGGCGGAATCTTGTGGCAAGTGCACGCCGTGCCGGATCGGCGCTACGCGCGGCAAGGAAACGATGGAGAAGGTCATTGCCGGCGTGCAGATTGAGAAGAACCTCGACCTGATCCGCGACCTGTGCGTGACCATGACCGATGGATCGCTCTGCGCCATGGGCGGGTTGACCCCTGTCCCGGTGAAGAGCGCGATGCAGCATTTCCCGGAAGATTTCGTCCCCGCCGAGCGCCGCCAGGCCGCTGAGTAAGGGACCAAGGAGCACAATCATGGCCCTCATCGAGGAACTCGACACCGGCACCCCGATCCGCCCCGCGGCGGAAGAGGTGACGCTCACGATCGACGGCGAGCAGGTGACCGTGCCCAAGGGCACCTCGGTCATGGCCGCCGCATCGTCGATGGGCACCAAGATCCCGCGGCTTTGCGCCACCGACAGCCTGGAGCCGTTCGGCTCCTGCCGCCTGTGCCTCGTCGAGATCGAGGGCCGCCGCGGCACACCGGCCTCGTGCACCACCCCGGCCGAGTCCGGCATGGTGGTCCGCACTCAGAACGAGCGGCTGGCCAAGCTCCGCAAGGGCGTGATGGAGCTCTACATCTCCGACCACCCGCTGAACTGCCTGACGTGCTCGGCCAACGGCGATTGCGAGCTGCAGGACCAGGCCGGCCAGGTCGGCCTGCGCGAGGTCCGTTACGGCTACGGCGGCGAGAACCACCTCGATGCCGTCACCGACTCGTCGAACCCGTACTTTACCTTCGAGAAGTCGAAGTGCATCGTCTGCAACCGCTGCGTCCGCGCCTGCGAGGAGGTGCAGGGCACCTTTGCGCTGACGATCGAGGGCCGCGGCTTCAACTCCAAGGTTTCACCCTCGGGCACCGACTTCATGTCGTCGGAGTGCGTCTCCTGCGGCGCCTGCGTCCAGGCCTGTCCGACAGCCACGCTCAACGAGAAGAGCGTCATCGCCATGGGCAAGCCCGAGCATTCGGTCATGACCACCTGCGCCTATTGCGGCGTCGGCTGCACGTTCAAGGCCGAAATGCAGGGCGAAACCGTCGTGCGCATGGTGCCGGCCAAGGCCGGCAAGGCCAACGAGGGCCATAGCTGCGTCAAGGGCCGTTTCGCCTACGGCTACGCCACCCACAAGGACCGCATCACGGTACCGATGATCCGCGCCGCGATCACCGACCCGTGGCGCGAGGTCTCCTGGGAAGAGGCGATCGCCCACGCTGCCAGCGAGTTCAAGCGCATCCAGGCGACCTACGGCCGCAACGCCGTCGGCGGCGTGACCTCGTCGCGCTGCACCAACGAGGAAAGCTACCTCGTGCAGAAGCTGGTGCGCGCCGCATTCGGCAACAACAACGTCGACACCTGCGCCCGCGTCTGCCACTCGCCCACCGGCTACGGCCTGTCGACGACGCTCGGCACCTCGGCCGGCACGCAGGACTTCAAGTCGGTCGAGCAGTCCGACATCATCCTCGTGATCGGCGCCAACCCGACCGACGGCCATCCGGTGTTCGGCTCGCGCATGAAGCGCCGCCTGCGCGCCGGCGCCAAGCTGATCGTCGCCGACCCGCGCGCCATCGACCTGGTGAAGTCGCCCCACATCAAGGCGAATTTTCACCTGCCCTTGAAACCCGGCAGCAACGTCGCTTTCATTAACGCCATGGGCCACGTCGTCGTGACCGAAGGGCTGGTCGACGAGGACTACGTTCGCGCCCGCTGCGACATGCAGGATTTCGAATCCTGGGCGCGCTTCGTCGCCGAGGCGCGTCACAGCCCAGAGGCGCAGGCCGACTTGATCGGCGTGGCGGCCGCCGACCTGCGCGCCGCCGCCCGCCTCTACGCGACGCGCGGCAAGAACAGCTCGATCTTCTACGGATTGGGCGTCACCGAGCACTCGCAGGGCTCGACCATGGTCATGGGCATGGCCAACCTTGCCATGGCGACCGGCAACATCGGCCGCGAGGGTGTCGGCGTGAACCCGCTGCGCGGGCAGAACAACGTCCAGGGCTCGTGCGACATGGGCTCGTTCCCGCACGAGTACCCAGGGTACCGGCATGTCGCCGGCGACGAGGTCCGCGAAATCTACGAGAAGATGTGGGGCCGCCAACTCGACCGCGAGCCGGGCATGCGCATCAACAACATGCTCGACGAAGCCGTAGAGGGCGGCTTCAAGGGCCTCTACGTGCAGGGCGAGGACATCGCGCAGTCCGACCCGGACACGCATCATGTGACGCAGGGCTTGCGCAACATGGAGTGCATCATCGTGCAGGATTTGTTCCTGAACGAGACGGCGAAATACGCCCACGTCTTCCTGCCCGGCGCGTCCTTCCTCGAGAAGGACGGCACCTTCACGAACGCCGAGCGCCGCATCGGCCGCGTGCGCAAGGTGATGAGCCCCAAGGGCGGCTTCGGCGACTGGGAGGGCACGATGCTGCTCTCCAACGCGCTGGGCTACCCTATGCATTACAAGCACCCCAGCGAGATCATGGACGAGATCGCGGCGACGACCCCGTCCTTCGCCGGCGTCAGCTTTAAGAAACTCGACGAGCTCGGCTCGATCCAGTGGCCGTGCAACGACGACGCGCCTGAGGGTACGCCGACGATGCACGTCGGTCACTTCGTGATCGGCAAGGGCAAGTTCATGATCACCGAGTTTTACCCCACCGAGGAGCGCACCGGCCCGCGCTTCCCGTTGGTGCTGACCACCGGCCGCATCCTCTCGCAATACAACGTCGGCGCGCAGACGCGCCGCACCGCGAACTCGATGTGGCACCAGGAGGACGTGCTGGAGATCCATCCGTTCGACGCCGAGCTGCGCGGCATCCTCGACAACGACCTCGTTTCGCTCGAGAGCCGCTCCGGCGACATCTCGCTGAAGGCGAAAATCTCCGAGCGCATGCAGCCCGGCGTCGTTTACACGACTTTCCACCACGCCAAGACCGGCGCCAACGTTATCACGACGGACTACTCGGACTGGGCCACCAACTGCCCGGAGTACAAGGTCACCGCCGTGCAGGTCCGTAAGACCAACCGCATGTCGGACTGGCAGGCCAAATTCTTCGAGGAGGACGTCGAACTGAAGCAGATCGAGCCGGTGATGGAGGCGGCGGAATAGCCATGACCTCCTCCGTCAACGACACGATCCACGGCACCAACAAGCCGCTCGACAAGCTGGTCATGATGGCCAACCAGATCGCGCAATTCTTTCGCTCCTACCCCCACGACCAGGCGGTGGCGGGCATTTCGCACCACATCGAGGCGTTCTGGACGCCGAAAATGCGCAACACGTTCCATTCCGGCATGGTCGAGGCCAAGGGTCTCGATCCTCTGGTGCTGGAGGCGTTGTCGGACGAGCAGATGGGCAGGAACCCCATCGAGAAGGCCGCCGCCGGACCGGGCAAGGTCGGCGAACTCGGGGCGGTCGACGCGGGCTGACCAGAACGAGTTTCATGCCGGATGATGACGAGGGCGCGGTCGACACCGCGCCCTTTTTTGTGTTGCGCCGCTGCCGTTGGGTCCGCACCCATCGCACCAACCTTTAATACGCGACTATCGCTCCAGCCGAGCCGGCGACGCAGTTTGGGCTCGGCATGCGCGCATTGGCGGTCAAAACCGATCCGACGTCAATTGAGGGCATCGCAGGCGATGTGCAGTCTGCGTCAGCGCGTCCCGGTTCAATTGGAGAAAAACATTCTATCGGAGCCGTCGTCGATCGCCACGGTGTCGCGCAGCGGCGGAGCGACAAGCGCTGCGACTGCGGCGACGCCGGGCAAACGATGGCGACACGCAGCCCGCCGTCGTTCTTCCGACAGAGCGGCCTCGGTCCTTCCGCGCCGAAGCTTGTCGGTTGGCGCGCTTTGGGTCAGTAACGTCGTGTGAGTTGCACATCGGAGCATGACGATCGATCCTCGCTGTTGCGCCGAGCCACTGTTTTCAGCCTTGCCGATCTCCGAAGCGGCGAAGCAGGATCTCGCGCGGCGCATGGCGGAGTCGACGCGCCGCTATCATGGGCGTGCCCACATCGAGCTGCTCTGGCAGCGGCACAGGCGCTTCGCGCCCGCTTCGGGTCTCTCAAGCGCGATGGAGACGCCGATCGCGCTTGCGATCGCCTTCCATGATGCCGTCTATGTCGGAGGGGCCGGCGACAACGAGGCCCGATCGGCCGCGCTGTGGTTCGAGGTGAGTGCCGTTGCGGGGGTCTGCGACCAGGCGGATCGGACCTGGGTGGCAGAGACGATCCTCGCTACAGCCGACCACCTCGGCGCCGGCGCGGGTCTCAATCTCGCCGACCCGTGCGACCAAGCGCGGCAGTGGGTGCTCGATCTCGATCTCACGCCGCTGGGTGAGGACGCAGCCGTCTTCGATGCCAACATGGACGATCTCGCCGCCGAACTGCCCGACGCGTCGGACGGGGAACGGCGAGAGACTTTGTTGTCGGCGCTCCGCCGCTTCGCGACGGCCCAGCCGCTCTACCGCTGCCCGACACTCCGAACCATCTTCGAAGCGCCCGCCAGAGACAATTTCGAGCGCCACCTTCGGCAGCCTGCAGCCGCGTCTGCCCGATAGGAATGCCGCTTACCGCGGCGAGCCTCTGTCGCGGTCTACAACTTGCGGCAACGTGGTTAACCCTAGCTTTTGATATTGCGTCCATGATGATGCGCATCCGCCCGTGAGGGCTTGGAGTGTATTGCTCTGAACGGCGCCTCGACCAGAGACCGTCTGCACGTCGTGGCGCTGCTCCTGCGGCGCGGGCGCAGGT
>CAXTQM010000017.1:0-15397 GCA_964246205.1 uncultured Beijerinckiaceae bacterium
CCCGTCTCTACAAGCCGCCGCACTGACCTCAGGACGTGATTGCCTCGGCACTCGCGCGGAGCCTGCTTTTGGCCGAGACCCCGAACAGCCGAGCCGAGGATGCCGCGCTTCGCGCGCGCCTCGCGGAGCTGGACAGGTCGCTCGACGCCGACAAAGGCGACGCGACGGAGCGCAAGGCGCCGGCCGAGGACACGACGCTGGCTTCCGCCATGGGGCTGGGAGCCCGCGTCCTCACCGAGTTCGTCGCCGGCATCGCGGTTGGCGCGCTCATCGGCTGGCAGCTCGACAAGTGGCTGCATACCTCGCCGATCCTGCTGATCGTCTTCCTGGCGCTCGGCACCGGCGCGGGATTCTGGAACGTGTACCGCATCGCCGCCAAGCCCACCGGGCCGCGCGGCCCGCTTTCCCGGTAAGACCGGCTCGGCCGGAAGAAGGACGACAAGAACGTGGCGGCAGAGCAGGCGATCGACCCGATCTCGCAGTTCCGGCTTGAGCCCATCGTGCCGATCCACATCGGCGGATGGGACTTCTCGCTCACCAACTCGTCGCTGTTCATGTTCGTGGTGCTCGGCCTCGCCCTGCTGCTGATGGTCGTCGGCACGTCGGGGCATTCGCTGGTGCCCAACCGCCTGCAGTCGGCGGCGGAGATGAGCTACGAGTTCACCGCCAACATGATCCGGCAGACCGCCGGGCGCGACGGCATGCGGTTCTTTCCCTTCATCTTTTCGATCTTCCTGTTCGTGCTATTCTCGAACATCATGGGCCTGTTGCCCTATTCCTACGCGGTGACCAGCCAGATCGTGGTGACCGCGGCGCTGGCCCTGCTCGTCAACGGCCTGGTTGTGGTCTACGGCGTCTACAAGCACGGGCCGGCGTGGCTGAAGCTCTTCGTGCCGCACGGCGTCAATCCGTTCCTGCTGCCGTTCATCTCGCTGATCGAGATCATCTCCTTCGTCTCGCGGCCGATCAGCCTTTCCGTCCGTCTTTTCGCCAACATGCTGGCCGGCCACATCACGTTGAAGGTGTTCGGCGCCTTCGTGGCCTCCCTGCTCGGTGCAGGCGCCTTCGCGATCCTGGCGCCGCTTCCTTTCGTGATGACCATCGTCCTGTCGGCCTTCGAGCTGCTCGTCGCCGGGCTACAGGCCTACGTCTTCGCGATCCTCACTTGCGTCTACCTCAACGACGCAATCCATCCGGGCCACTGAATAAACATCCAACAACAGATCGGGGCCCGATCTATCCTCCTGGAGCTACACGCATGGATCCCACAGCAGCCAAGTACCTCGGCGCCGGTCTCGCCGCCATCGGCATGGGCGCCGCCGCCATCGGCGTCGGCCAGATCTTCGGGCCCTTCCTCGCCGGCGCGCTGCGCAACCCGTCGGCCTCCGACGCGCAGTTCGGTCGCGCCTTCATCGGCGCGGCGCTCGCCGAAGGCCTCGGCATCTTCGCGTTCCTCGTCGCGATCCTGCTCCTCTTCGTGATGAAGTAATACGTTCGGGGCGCGCGCCCTCGGCCGCGCCCCGTATTCCGTCCGCTTTCCTCTTCGAGACCAAGAGTTCCATGGCAGCAGAACAGGCCGCTGGCGGCGGCGAAGGCGCCTTCCCGCCTTTCGACCCGCATACCTACCCCACCTCGATCCTCTGGCTGATCGTCACCTTCGGCATCCTGTATTTCACGATGTCGCGCTACGCGCTTCCGCGCGTGGGCAGCATTCTCAAGGAGCGCTCGGCCAAGATCCACGAGCGGCTGGCTGCGGCGCGCAAGATGCGCGAGCAGGCCCGTGAGGCCTCCGACGCCTACGACCGCACGCTGGCGGAGGCGAGCAGCCGCTCGCAGGAACTCGCCAACGAGACGCGCCACCGCGTCAAGAGCGAGCAGGAGGGCAAGCGCAAGGCGCTTGAGGCCGATCTCGACGACAAGCTGAAGGCGGCCGAGCTGCGCATTGCCGAGACCAAGGCCGGCGCCATGGCCAATGTCGGACAGATCGCGACCGACACTGCCGCCGCCATTGTCGAACACCTGACCGGCAAGCCGGCCAATCATGAACGAATCGCCAACGCGATCGCCGATCCGAGGGCCTGAGCAACATGGACGCCGAATTCTGGGTCGCCGCCGGCTTCACCTGCTTCGTGCTGCTGGCGATCTTCTACTTCAAGTCGCACACAAAGGTCGGCGCCGCGCTCGACGCTCGCGGCGCCCGCATTCGCGACGAGCTCGACGAGGCCGAACGATTGCGCCGCGAGGCCGCTGCCGTGCTGGCCTCGTTCGAGGGCAAGCGCGCCCAGGCCGAAAAGGAGGCCGCCGGCCTTGTCGACCAGGCGCGCCAAGAAGCCGAGCTTATCGCCAAGGAGGCCGAGGAGCGACTATCGGACTTCGTGCGCCGCCGCACCGCGCAGGCCGAGCAGAAGATCGCCAACGCCGAGGTCCAAGCCATGGCCCAAGTCCGTGCCGCCGCCGCCGATGCCGCCACCGCCGCCGCCGAGATCGTGCTGCGCGAGGACACCAAAGGCGGCTTCGCCGACCGGCTCATCGAGCAGGGCATCGGTGACGTGAAACGCTTGGCGCATTGAGACGGATGTCGGGTCCGCGACGCGTGGGCCCGACGCTTCGTCCGCGCCCTATCCGTTCAGCACCGTGTCGATGACCTGCCCGCCGCGCAGGATCGACAGCTTCCAGTAATCGAGCTGCGTGGAGGTGGCGGCGACGAGGTCCTTCGTGGTCTTGATGGCCTTGCCGTTGACCGAGAGGATCATGTCCCCCTTCTGGAAGGCGACGGCGGCCGCGTTGGATTCGGCTGCTACGGCGACGATCACCACCCCGTCGCGGTCCTCCGCCTGCGACAGGTTCTCGGCCACCGCCGGCGACATGTTGGCGGCGGTCAGTCCGGCGAAAGGCGTGGAGCCTTTCAACAGCACCTGGTCGGCCTTTGGCATGTCGGGCGCGCGGATCAGCTTGACGGTGTCCTGCTCGGTCTTGCCGGCCCGTCGCACCGTCAGCGTGGTGGTGCCGCCGATCGGCTTGGTGCCAAAACGGAAGCCGAGGCTCTCGGGGCTTTCGACCATCTTGCCGTCGATCGCCGTGATGAGGTCGCCCTGCTGGACGCCGGCCTGCGCCGCTGGACCCTTGGGATTGATGTCGGTGACCAGCGCGCCGAAAGGCCGGTTGAGCCCGAAGCTCTCGGCGATGTCGTAGGTCACGGCTTGCAGGCCGGCGCCGAGCCAGGGACGATGCACGACCGTGTCGCCGGCCTTGGCCGCGGCCACGACGATCCTGACCATGTCGACGGGAATCGCGAAGCCGATGCCGACCGAGCCGCCGGACTGCGAGAAGATCGCCGAGTTGATGCCGACGAGATGGGCGTGCAGGTCGATCAGCGCGCCGCCGGAATTGCCCGGATTGATGGAGGCGTCAGTCTGCAGGTAGAAACTGGTGGTCTGGCCGGCGACGACGTTGGAGCGCGCCAGCGCCGAGATGATGCCCTGCGTCACGGTCTGGCCGACGCCGAACGGGTCGCCGATGGCCAGCGCGACGTCGCCGACCTCGACCGCGTCGGAGGCGCCCATCTCCATCGTCGGGAAGGAGCCCGGGCCGCCCTTGATGCGCAGCACGGCGAGGTCGTTGCGCTGGTCGCGCAACGCGATCTCGGCCGGATACTCGCTGCCGTCGGCCAGCGCCACCTTCACGTCCGTCATCTGGTCGATGACATGGTAGTTGGTGACCACCAGCCCCGAGCCATCGACGATGACACCCGATCCCAGCGAGCGCTGCGTCTGCGAGCGCGCACCGTTGCTGCCGCTGTTGCCCTGGTCGCCGAAAAACTGGCGGAACACCGGATCGTCGAACAGCGGGTTGCGCTGCACCTTCTCGGTGCGCGAGGCGTAGACGTTGACCACCGCCGGTGCCGCCTGCTTCACGACCGGCGCGAAGGAGAGCATCAGTTCCGAGCGCCCCTGCGGCACCTGCTTCGTTTCGGCCTGGGCCGCGGAGGCGGCCAAGGCCAAGGCCGAAGCGACAAGGACGGCTCTCATACGTTGCTCCCTACGGCTCGGCCGCCATGCGGCGGCGCGACCGGAAACGCGATCCGCAGGAGATACACGCACCATCCAGACCCCGCCAGCACGGCATTGATCGGCGCTCATTCGTTATATAGGTATCTTAACCGGAATAGGTGAGCAAGCCTGACTCTTGTTTCGAACGAAACCACGAAATGCCTTGCCGCGAAGCCCCGACATTTCGGGCGACCAAAGTCAGGGCACCGCGACGAAAACAGCGGCCGATGTCGCGGTACCCTGACAAAACACTCGGCCATCGACGCGTACCGCGACAAAGACGATTTCGGCGTTGCCGTCCGCCGACATGGCGCATTTCGAAAGCGTCGAGGTGCCTGGTCGAAAACCGTTGCCAGACTTCGATGTCGTCGACGATTCGAGGCGGTCGGCGGCTCAGCGGGCAACGACATGGGCGACGGCCTACCCGAAGTAATCCTGCAGCGCCCGCACCTCGAGGTCGCCCGCCTTGTATGCCCTGATCCCCTGCGAGGCGGCCACCGCGCCGGCCAGCGTCGTGTAGTACGGCACCTTGTGCAGCAGCGCGGCGCGGCGCAGCGAGCGCGAGTCGGTCAACGCCTGCGCGCCCTCGGTGGTGTTGAAGACGAGCTGGATCGTGCCGTTGGCGATGGCGTCGACGATGTGGGGGCGGCCTTCCGACACCTTGTTGATCTTCTTGGCAGCGATGCCGTGCTCCTCGAGGAAGCGGCAGGTACCGCCGGTCGCCCGCACGGAAAACCCCAGGCCAGCCAGCATCTTCACCGTCTCGAGCAGCCGCGGCTTGTCGACGTCGCGCACCGAGACGAACAGCGCACCGGCGGTCGGCACCTTGGTGCCGCCGCCGAGCTGGCTCTTGGCGAAGGCGATGTCGAAGGAGCGGTCGAGGCCGATGACCTCGCCGGTCGAGCGCATCTCCGGCCCCAGCACCGTGTCGACGCCGGGAAAGCGGGCGAAGGGAAACACCGCCTCCTTAACGCCGACGTGGTCGCTGGCCATGGGCTTGAGGCCGAAGCTCGGCAGCTTTTCGCCGGCCATGATCCGCGCCGCGATCTTGGCGATTGGCTCCCCGATGACCTTGGCGACGAAGGGCACGGTGCGCGAGGCCCGCGGGTTGACCTCCAGCACGTAGATGTCGCCGTCCTTGATCGCGTATTGCACATTCATCAAGCCGACGACGTCGAGCGCCAGAGCGAGCCGCTTGGTCTGCGCCTCCAGCGCCGCCAGCATCTCGGGCGACAGCGAGCGCGGCGGCAGCGAGCAGGCCGAATCGCCGGAATGGATGCCGGCCTCCTCGATGTGCTCCATGATGCCGGCGACGAAGACGTCCGTGCCGTCGCAGAGCGCGTCGACGTCGACCTCGACGGCATCCGCCAGGTAGCGGTCGAACAGCAGCGGGTTCTTGCCCAGCACCGAGTTGATCTGCCCGGTCTTGTCGTTGGGGTAGCGCGCCTTGACGTCGGAGGGCACCAGGCCCGGCAGCGTGCCGAGCAGGTACTCGCCGAGCGCGTTGTCGTCGCGCAGGATCGCCATGGCGCGGCCGCCGAGCACGTTGGAGGGGCGCGCCACCAGCGGCAGCCCGAGGTCGCCGGCGACGTCGCGGGCCTGCTCCACGGAATAGGCGATGCCGTTCCTGGGCTGGCGCAGGTCGAGCTTATCGAGCAGGCGCTTGAAGCGGTCGCGGTCCTCGGCGAGGTCGATCGAATCGACGGAGGTGCCCAGGATCGGGATGCCGTTCTTCTCCAGCGCCGGGGCGAGCTTCAGCGGCGTCTGGCCGCCGAACTGCACGATGACACCCTTGAGCGTGCCGGCGGAGCCCTCGACGGCCATGATCTCCAGCACGTCCTCGGCGGTCAGCGGCTCGAAATAAAGCCGGTCCGAGGTGTCGTAGTCGGTCGAGACCGTCTCCGGATTGCAGTTGACCATGACCGTTTCGTAGCCGCGATCGCGCAGCGCGAACGAGGCGTGACAGCAGCAATAGTCGAACTCGATACCCTGCCCGATGCGGTTGGGACCGCCGCCGAGGATGACGATCTTGGTCTTGTCCGAGGGCCGCGCCTCGTCGACCACTGCGCCGGCGAAAGGCATGGCGTAGGTCGAGTACATGTAGGCGGTCGGCGTCGCGAACTCGGCGGCACAGGTGTCGATGCGCTTGTAGGCCGGGCGCACGCCCAGCGCGTGGCGGGCCTTGCGCACCGCCAGCTCCTCGGTGCGGGCGAGCGAGGCCAGCCGCGCGTCGGAGAAGCCGGCGGCCTTGAGCTGCCGCATGTTGCCGGCATCGGGCGGCAGCCCATGGGCGCGCACCCGGCGCTCGAGGCCGACGATCTCTTTGAGGCGCTCGATGAACCAGGGGTCGATCTTGCAGATGCCGTGGATCTCGTCGACCGGCATGCCGCGGCGCAGCGCCTCGCCGACGACCAGCAGGCGGTCCGGCGTCGGCCGGCCAAGTGCGGCGCGCAGCTTGTTGGCATCCTCGCGCTCGTCGCCGGTGGCGCCCTCGATCTCGACCTCGTCGAGCCCGTCGAGACCGGTCTCCAGCGAGCGCAGCGCCTTCTGCAGGCTCTCGGCGAAGGTGCGCCCGATCGCCATGGCCTCGCCGACCGACTTCATCGAGGTCGTCAGCAGCGGCTCGGCGCCGGCGAACTTCTCGAAGGCGAACCTGGGTATCTTGGTGACGACGTAGTCGATCGAAGGCTCGAACGAGGCCGGCGTGGCGCCGCCGGTGATGTCGTTGGCGATCTCGTCGAGCGTGTAGCCGACCGCCAGCTTGGCCGCGACCTTGGCGATTGGGAAGCCGGTGGCCTTCGAGGCCAGCGCCGAGGAGCGCGACACCCGCGGGTTCATCTCGATGACGATCATGCGTCCGGTCGCCGGGTCGACGGCGAACTGCACGTTCGACCCGCCGGTCTCGACGCCGATCTCGCGCAGCACCGCCAGGGATGCGTCGCGCATCATCTGGTATTCCTTGTCGGTCAGCGTGAGGGCCGGCGCCACGGTGATCGAATCGCCGGTGTGGACCCCCATCGGATCGACGTTCTCGATCGAGCAGATGATGATGCAATTGTCCGCGCGGTCGCGGACCACCTCCATCTCGTATTCCTTCCAGCCGAGCACGCTTTGCTCGACTAGCACTTCGTTGGTCGGCGAGGCGTCGATGCCGCCCTCGATGATCTCGATGTACTCGGCCTTGGTGTAGGCGATGCCGCCGCCGGTGCCGCCCATGGTGAAGCTCGGCCGGATGATCGCCGGCAGGCCGATGTCGTCGAGGATCTCCAGCGCCTTGGAGAGCGTCTTGACCTGGTGCGAGCGCGGCGTCGCCAGCCCGATCTTGGTCATCGCCTCGCGGAATTTCTCGCGGTCCTCGGCCTTGTCGATCGCCTCCGCCGTGGCGCCGATCATCTCGATGCCGTGCTCCTTCAGCACGCCCATCTTCTGCAGGGAGAGGGCGCAGTTCAGCGCGGTCTGCCCGCCCATGGTCGGCAGCAGGGCGAAGCCGCCGTGCTCCGTTTCGCGCTCCTTGGCGATGATCTTGGCGACCACCTCGGGGGTGATCGGCTCAACGTAGGTGCGGTCCGCCAGTTCGGGATCGGTCATGATCGTCGCCGGGTTGGAGTTCACCAGCACGACCCGGTAGCCCTCGGCCTTGAGCGCCTTCAGCGCCTGGGTGCCGGAATAGTCGAACTCGCAGGCCTGCCCGATGATGATCGGCCCCGCGCCGATGATCAGGATGGTCGAGAGGTCCGTGCGTTTGGGCATGATAGGTCCCGGCGTCCGCCGGTGCGGCCGCGCGTAAAAGGGTCAAGAGCTTGATGGCAAGCGCTCTTCTGGCCGCCCGGCTGGGGAATGGCAAGAGGTTGGCCGCATCGTTTTGCCGCCGCCCGATGGCTGCAATGACGCGATACATGCCAACAATCGCCACCGCCGCGCCCGGACACCCATGTCTGTCTTGAAGTTCCCGATCGCGGTCGCGTCTGTCGTTTTTGCAGTATCGGCCCTCGCGGATGAGCCCGCCTACTCGCCGCCGACGTGCTGGCCTCACGCGAAGATCGTCCTCTCCTTTCCACGATGTTAGGATGCCGCCATGACCACGTTCATGACGCGTCCGGCGCAGCACCGGCGGTTCACGATGACGACCTCGACGATGCCGCACGGCTGATCGTTCATCGTCACGAGGAAGCTGGCCCGGGCGGCTACGCTGGCGTCCGCCAGTCCGGGCCGGGGGATCGGCTGCTGCCGCGCTACGCTCCCGAAGCCTTCGCCTTCGCGCTGAACGAACTCGCCGAACTGTAGCCGACGTGCCGCTCGACACGCCACAATCGCTACCTATGTTAAAAGCGGCGGCGTCTCTTTGATTCCGCGAAATTCGAGATTGGACGTTCGATGGCTACTGGTACTGTGAAATGGTTCAACGGCGAGAAGGGTTACGGCTTCATCGAGCCCGAAGCCGGCGGCAAGGATGTGTTCGTTCACATCTCCGCCGTCGAGCAGGCGGGTATGCGTGGCCTCGCCGAAGGCCAGAAGGTGTCCTATGACGTGAAGCCGGATCGCGGCAAGGAATCCGCCGTCAATCTGGCGGCTGTCTGACGTCTTAGGTGCGGACGGGCGGCATTGATGCCGCCCGTTTTACGTTCGGCGTGGCCGGCTCGGCCTCTTGCCTCCGCAATCCATTTACACCAACATGACACGAAGGCTGCTGGTCGACCGCGTTCGCAGCACCAGGAGCCCATACCCGGTTGCCGTCTGCCGACGGTGAGCGGGTTTCCTGTTTCTCACGACCTGGCGCGCGTGCAGACGTGGCCGGAAGAGATTGAGCATGGCACAGCTGGATAAGGTCCCGATGACGCCGGCGGGACACACAAAGCTTGAGGAGGAGCTGAAGCAACGCCAGCAGGTCGAGCGCCCGCGTATCGTCGAGGCCATCGCCGAGGCGCGCTCCCACGGCGACCTTTCCGAGAACGCCGAATATCATTCCGCCAAGGAGGCGCAGAGCCACAACGAGGGGCGCATTGCCGAGCTCGAGGACAAGCTCGCGCGCTCAGAGGTGATCGACGTGTCCAAGCTATCGGGCACGACAGTGATGTTCGGCGCCACGGTGACGATGGTCGACGAGGATACCGACGAGAAGAAGGTCTATCAGATCGTGGGCGAGTCCGAGGCCGACGTGAAGGTCGGGAAGGTATCGATCACCTCGCCGACGGCGCGGGCGCTCATCGGCAAGAAGAAGGGTGACACCGTCGAGGTGAACACGCCCGGCGGCGGCAAGAGCTATGAGATTCTCAAGGTAGCTTTCTCCTAGTCGCTTGTTTTCAGGCGAACAGCATCCACACCGCCATTGCCACCATCATGACGTTCTCGGTCAGCGACACGAAGCCGAGCGGCACGTTCGAGCCGCCGCCGACGCAAGCGCACTTCAGCTCGCGCTTCTCGACGTAGACTGCGTAGAACACTGAGGTCGCGCCGATGCCGCCGATGAACAGGGCCACGGGGATCGAGATCCAGCGCAGCGCGCCTGAGATCATGAGCACACCGGCCAGCGCCTCGGCGAAGGGGTAGATGTAGGCGTAGGGCACCCAGCGCTTGGCGAGCAGGTCGTAGCCCAGGAACATCGAGGAGAAGGTCTCGACGTTCTGCAGCTTCTGGATCGCCAGCACGCACATCGAAAAGGCGATGAACCACCCGCCGGTCTTTATCGTGAAAAGCTGGCCGTAGGCCGCCCAACTCGCCGCCAACGCCATCAGCGCGGTCGTCGCGAAGATCGCGATGACCGGCTTGTAGGTCGTGGCTTTCGGGTCGACGACGGCCTTGCCGAGGTGGCGGCGAAGGTCGTCGTAGCCGCCGACGCGGCGGTCGCCTATGAAGACCTGCGGGGTCGTCCTGACGCCCTGCTCCGCCTTGAACGTGTCCGTCTCGTCTTTGCTGCGGAGGAGATGGTCGTCGATCGCAAAACCCTGTCGCTCTAACAGCGCTTTGGCCTTGAGCCCGAATGGACAGGTGTGGCCGTCCATGTCCATCCGGTAGAGCTTCGCCTGTCGAGCAGCGGCGGTGGTCATGACTTCCTCGGTTCGTAGCGCGTTTCCACGATCTAGGCATGCCGGCGATCCACCGCCACGAGCCCGAGCCCTACATCTTCTTCATGTGATGCGTGGTCTTGTGGCGCTTGGCCTTGCTCTTGCCGGTGTCGATCTTGCTCGGCGCGTCTTGCATCGGCACCGATTTTCCGTCCGGAGAGTTGGGCTGCATCTGCTCCTGGGCGTAGGCACTGCCGCATAGGGCGAAGGCGGCGGCGAAAAGCGAGGCGACGGTCACGTGGCGCATGGGCTGGTTCCTCCTTGAGAACGACGCCAAACGCTCGGACCGCCATGTTGCGTTCCCTTCTGGAGTTAAGTCGTACGACCGAGGCTATGGCCGGCGCGCCTCGAAAACAGGCGGCCAGTCCTCCGGCAGCGCGCCCGGACACGCCTCCAGCTCCGTGGCGCGCAGCAGGGCGAAGATCTCTCCCGTCCAGACCCAGGTCCGCGACGCTCCGCAATCGCCTAGCCCGCGGGTCTTGTCTAGGCTCGTCAGCGCCAGGGTCTTCACGTCGAAATCGTAATTGACGACGACGTTGTCGGCCTCGGCGTCGCCCTGCTTCGGCGGCTCCTCCAGCATCGCCGGCAGAGGCTTGTCGCCCTTGGCATCGGTGGTGAAAAGCGCCACCGAGACGTTGTAGGCGCCTTCCGTGCAGGGGACGGCGACGAGCCGACGGTCCGGTCCAAGCATCCATGCCGCCGCGTCGCTGTGCGCCTCCACGGTCTCCGGGTCGCAGGCCGGCTTGGCCATGTCGAGCAGCGCGCGGCTCAGCATCGGCGAGGCAACCGGCGCAGCGACGATCGCGGCGACCTGGACCATTGGCGGGACGGGCGGCGGCGGGATCTGGCCGAGCGGCGCCGTGCCCGGCGCGACGAGCGCCGTCGGCGTGCCGGACCGACCCTGGCGCTCGTCGACGAAGCGCAAAGCGGAGGCGAGCCCCTTCAGCGCCAGGCGGCCCTTCAGCGTGCCGGCCAGGTAGTCGAGCGTGTCGGCCTTCTCCATGGCGACGAGGAAGGCGGGGTCGGTGACGGCGCCAGCGAGCGCCGCGCCGTCGGGATCGTCCTTCTTGACCTCCACGGCGAAACGGTCGGCCATCGCTCCGGCGGTGCCGACGCTGAGCTGGACGGCGCCGGGGCTGCCGGGGATCGGGTCGGAGGCGGCGAGGACCAGCTTCACCTGTGGTGACGAGGCGCCAGCGCCGCGCGCGATGCGCACGTAGAACAACGCGTCGCCGTCGTCGCCGCTGCCGATCACGACGCAGTCGCGAAGGTTGTCGCAGGTCGCCGTCCAGGCGGAGAACGTCTTCGTGGCGGAGGCTTCGGCCGTCGCTGGCGCCGCACGCGCCGCAACGGTCGGAGAAATGAACAACGAAAGGGCGCCGAGGGCGAGGGCAATGCGCATCGAAACCTCACTGAAGGGGATACACCGCCTCGGCCACGTAGGGCCCGCCGCCGACCGAATCGCGTGCCGAGAACAAGGTGAAATGCTCGCACCGGAACTCCCGCGTGGCCAGCCAGGCGCGCAGCGCCAGGAAGTCGGCCACGTCGCGAGCGGGCGTGTTCCTGAGGCGGGCCAGCGTGACGTGCGGCACGAACTTGCGAGTCTCGGCCGGCAGGCCGATGCGGCGCATCAGCCGCTCGTGCTCGGCCTGGAGCTCGACCAGCGCCGGCGCCGGGCGAGCGGTGGCGACAAGCGCGCGCGGCTTGCCGCCGCCGAAGGCGTCCAGGCCGGCGAGCGCCATCGAGAACGCCGGCCGTCGCACGCACGACAGCGCGTCGTGAACGTCGTTGGCGACGGAGAGATCCACGTCGCCGATGAAGCGCAGGGTCACGTGGTAGTTGTCGGCATCGATCCATCGCGCGCCGGCGAGGCCGCCGCGAATAAGCCCGAGCTCGGCGGCAAGCCGCTCCGGCAGTTCGAGACCCGTGAAGAGGCGAGGCATGAGCGCTGCTGGAGACGGGCGCCCGAAGCCGGGCGTCGGTGGGCTCGGGTGCTGATGATGGGCTTGTAGCCGCTCGAAGCGACTACTTGTCCGACATGCCGGCAGCGCCAGGCGCGCCGGCCGGCGGCTCGGGAGCCGCAGGAGCGGCGGCGGTGCGTTCGATCTTGGCGCCGTTGCGCAGCTGCAGGATCAGGTCGCTCTGCGCCTTCTGCACGGCGTAGCGCACGATCTGGTCCTTGACCTGGTCGAAGGGCGGGAACGACTTGGTGCGGTGGCCCTCGACCTGGATCACGTGCCAGCCGAATTGCGTCTTGACCGGCTGCGAGGTGTCGCCGTCCTTGAGCTTGAACGCCGCGTCGGCGAAGGCCGGCACCATGCGCTCCTTGGTGAACCAGCCGAGATCACCGCCCTCGGAGCCCGGATCCTTGGACATCTCCTTGGCGACCTTGGCGAAATCCTCGCCTGCCTTGAGCCGCTTCAACACGGTCTGAGCGTCTGCCTCGGTGGCCACGAGGATGTGCCGGGCGTGGATCTCGGGCTCCGGCTTCTGCGCGGCGGCGGCCTGCTCGTAGATCTTGTGCAGGGAGGCGTCGTCGGTGACGGACTTGGCGATACCCGTCAGCGTCGTTTCCATCAAAACCTTGTCCTTGGCGTATTCCATCTTGGCGGCGAAATCGGGAGTCTTTTCGGCCCCGTCGGCCTTGGCCTTCTGCGCCACCAGCGTGGAATCGACGAGGTAGTCGAGCACGTAGGCATCGCGCGCCTTGCCCTTGAGCTGCTGCTGCAGCTGCGGGCCGAGATCCTCGGCGGCGAGGGTGACATCGAGCTGGGTGATCTTCTGCCCGTTGACGGTGGCGAGCACGGTGTCCGGCGACGGCGGCGGAGCATCGGGCGTAGAGGCGGTGCTGGGCATCGTCGGCGCCGGGACCGATTGCTGCGCGAAGGCCGGCGCCGCCAGGACGACGGCCATGGCGACGGTGCTCGCGCGCGTCCCTCTGGCGATGTTCATGGCGCGTCCTCCAGTCGATCCGTTGATTTGGCGGAGCCCTGCTGGGCCAATGCGGCTTTTATGTGCCGAGCGTAAGCATCGAATGATCGCGCGCACGCCACCACGAGGGCTTGCGGTTCGACCGATGCGGCCGGTTTCTTGCCTGTGGACGGGCTGCAACGATCACCGAACTCGCCACGTTAACAGCGTGCACGCGGCTGAAAGGTGGCACAGGGGTCGATGACGGAAATCGGGATCTTGAAGACCGCTGCACAGAACGAAGGGGCTCGCGCCACCGGGCGGCTGGTCATCGTGTCCAACCGGGTGCCCGTGCCGACCGCCGCCGGCTCGCCGCCACCGGGCGGCTTGGCTGTGGCTTTGAGCGGCGCCCTGGAAAAGCAGGGTGGGCTGTGGTTCGGTTGGTCCGGAAAGGTCGCGACGCAGACCGAGCCGGAGCTTCACAAGCAGACGGTCGGCAACGTCGACTATGCCGTGGTGGATCTTTCGCAGCGTGACATCGACGAGTATTACCATGGCTTCGCCAATCGCGTGCTTTGGCCCGTCTGTCACTATCGACTCGACCTCGCCGACCTCTCGCGCCGCGACGTCAACGCCTACTTTCGCGTCAACGAGCAGTTCGCCCGACGGCTTGCCCGGTTGCTGCGTCCCGACGACATCATCTGGGTGCAGGACTACCACTTCATACCAATGGCGTCATACCTGCGCGATCTTGGATTCAACAATAAGATTGGCTTCTTCTACCATATTCCCTTTCCGCCGTCGGACATCGCGGCCGCCATTCCCGCCTACGATCGCATCTTGCGCAGCTTCGCTGCCTACAACCTAATCGGCTTCCAGACGCCGGTCGATGCCGAAAATTTCCAAAACTGCATCCTGCGCTCCAAGGCTGGCACCTCCGGCGGCGATGGTTTGCTCGATGCCTACGGCCGCAAGTTTCGGGTCGGCTCGTTCCCGATCTCCATCGAGACCGCGACCTTCGCGCAGGAGGCGCGCGTTGCCGAGAAGAACGTCGTCGTCAAGCGCACGCTGCAAAGCCTCGAAGGACACCCTCTGGTGATCGGCGTTGATCGGCTGGACTACTCGAAGGGCATCCGCGAACGCATCGACGCCTTCGCCACCTTTGTCGAAAAATCCGCCGCCGCCATGAAGGCGCGCGTGACCATGCTGCAGATCACGCCGAAGTCGCGCTCCGAGGTGCCGGAATACGCCGAGATGCAGCGCGAGGTTGCCGAGCATGTCGGCCAAGTCAACGGCAATCTGGGCGACGTCGATTGGACCCCGGTGCGCTATGTCAACAAGGCGATGAGCCGCTCGGCGCTCGCCGGCCTTTATCGCATCGCGCGCGTCGGCTTGGTGACGCCGTTGCGCGACGGCATGAACCTCGTCGCCAAGGAATACGTGGCGGCGCAGAACCCGGACGATCCCGGCGTGCTCGTTCTCTCGCGCTTCGCCGGAGCCGTTCACGAACTCGAAACGGCGCTGATCGTGAACCCCTACAACAACGAAGAGACGGCTTCGGCTCTGCAGCGCGCGTTCGAGATGCCGTTGCGCGAGCGCAAGGAGCGTTGGCGCGCGATGATGGATGTGGTCGAGGCCAACGACGTCGAGCACTGGTGTGCCGTGTTTCTCGAGCAACTGACCGGCGAGCCCGCCGGGCGCGACTTGGAGGCTGGCAAAAACTGGCAGCGGGACCGAGCTGATCTGACGGCGGTCGCCGGCCACTGACCTCGGCCGTGCAGAAGCTGGAAGAGGGCGACTGGCGCCCACTTGGTGCGACCTGGGACGGCAGCGGCGTCAATTTCGCGCTGTTCTCCGCCAACGCGATCAGGGTCGATCTCTGCTTCTTCGATCCCAAAGGGCGCGCCGAGACTGCGCGTTTCACCCTGCCCTGCTGCACCAATCAGGTCTGGCACGGATACGTGCGCCACGCGCGGCCTGGCCAGCTCTACGGCTACCGCGTGCACGGTCCCTACGAGCCGGGGTCGGGCCATCGCTTCAACCATCACAAGCTTCTGCTCGATCCCTATGCCCGGCAGATCGCGGGACGAGTGCGCTGGCACGATGCGCTGTATGGGTTTCGCGCGGGCGGGCAGCGCGGTGACTCCGCACCAGACCGTCGCGACTCCGCGCCGATGATGCCGAAGGCCGTGGTCGAAGACCCGGCGTGGAGCTGGGGCGATGACCGGCCGCCGGACGTGGCCTGGCGCGACACGATCATATACGAGACCCACGTCAAGGGTTTCACCGAGCTTCATCCCGAGTTGCCGACGACCGTCCGGGGCACCTACACGGCGCTCGGCCATCCTGCCGTGGTCGAGCACCTCGTCAAGCTCG
>CAXTQM010000018.1:0-14784 GCA_964246205.1 uncultured Beijerinckiaceae bacterium
TGATCGTCGCCGGCTACCCCGATCTGATGGGCAGGTTCCTGGCCAGCAACCCCGGCCTGCCGTCGCGATTCACGAAGACGCTGAAGTTCGCTAGCTACGCACCCGGCGATCTGGTCACCATCACCCACGCAACGGCAGAGCGCGAGGGCTTTCGCATTTCACGCGATGCAGACAAGGTCCTGCAAAACATCTTCACGCGGGCTTTGACATCGTCCGATTTCGCCAACGCCCGGACGGCACGAACGCTCGTCGAACGTGTCCGCGAGGCGCAAGCGGCGCGCCTCGCCCCATTGATGGGTGATCCCGGCGTCGATCTCAACGAACTGACCCTCGCCGACATCCACGCCGCCACTGGCACCAGAACGGGCGCGTCCTCCACAACCAGCGCGCTCGATGAAATGCGCCAAATGATCGGGCTGGATACGGTCAAGTCCGAGATCACCACGTTGGTGTCCAGGTTGCGGGTCGAGGCGGCGCGGCGCGAGCGCGGCCTTCCAGTGGCGCCGATCTCGCTGCACATGGTTTTCGCCGGTCCACCGGGCACCGGCAAGACGGTGGTAGCCCGTCTTTACGGCGCCATCCTGCGCGACCTCGGCGTGCTGGAGAAGGGCCATATCGTGGAGACGGACCGCGCCGGGCTGGTCGGCGGCTACGTCGGCCATACCGCGCTGAAGACCAAAGAAAAGATCGCCGAGGCGATGGACGGGATCCTCTTCATCGACGAGGCCTATGCCCTCGCTTCCAAGGCCGAGATCGGGCACGACTTCGGTCGAGAGGCCATCGACACCCTGCTCAAGGAGATGGAGGACAAGCGCGACCGGCTGGTCGTGATCGTCGCCGGCTACCCCGATCTGATGGGCAGGTTCCTGGCCAGCAACCCCGGTCTGCCGTCGCGCTTCACGAAGACGATCTTCTTTTCGGATTACGGAGTCGACGAACTCGTCACGATCTTCCACTCCTTGGCAGAACGCGATGGCCTTCGCGCGTCCCGCGACGCCGACTCGGTGCTCGAAAGCTACTTCGAGCGGGCCCGGACGGCTCCCGGTTTTGGGAACGGACGCACGGCGCGGACGCTACTCGAGCGGGCGCGCGAAGCGCAGGCCTCGCGGGTCGCCCCGCTGATCGGCAGTTCCGATGTCGACCTCGACGAGCTGATGCCGTCCGATCTCCAGGCCGCGATCATCGGCACCGACACCGCTCCGCTTCGACGAAAATCATCCTCGAGCGGCACCGGCTTCTTCGTCAACTCGGACGGCTTCATCGTCACGAACGCGCATGTGGTCGACGGATGCGACATGCCGAAGGTCATTTCCGGTTTGGCCGAGCCGCTCGACGCACAGGTGTTGGCGCGAGACGCGAAGAACGACCTGGCTTTGCTCAAAGTCGATGTCACGACGGGTCAGCCCGCAAGATTGCGCTTTGGCGTCAAGCTGGGTGAAGAAGTCGCCTCGTTCGGCTATCCAATGCTAGACCAACTGTCGAGCGGTGGAAATTTTACACTCGGCAACGTTTCGGCTCTGGCTGGTCCTCAAAACGACAGCGGACGCCTCCAGATGACCGCGCCGATTCAGCCCGGTAACAGCGGTGGGCCGGTGGTCGATCGGCCGGGAAATGTCATCGGAGTGGCCGTCAGTGGCATCACAAGCCACAGCAAGGGAATGGCGCAAAATATTGGCTTTGCCATCCACGCTTATGTGTTGACCGCATTCCTCGATGCGCACGGCGTTCCCTACGACACCAACGCGAGCGACCGTCCGCTTGAAAACGTCGAGCTTGCAGAGAAGGTGCGATCGATAGCCGTCTTGATTCTGTGCGAAAGCTGACGGCACTGCGCGTCCGACTTCATGGCGGAACGTTCGAAAAACAAACGACCTATGGCTTAGCGCGGCCCGGCGACGTTCTTCGGCATTGGCCTCATGACCTCGCCCGCGGTTGCGGGCGTCAAAACCGTCTCGCCGGGACGGCGCACCATCAACGCCATCTCGCCGGTCCCGACCATATGGTCGCCGCGCCAGCACCCCACCGCGGTCTGCAGGAGAAACAGTCCGGGCTCCAGCCGGAACTCCGTGGGTGCGAAGTTCAAGACCGCATCCCCCGCGGAATTGAGCACGACGTTGCGCAGCATCTGATGGTGGCTGGACGCGAACCGCACCAGGCAGTTCGCGGATTGCGTCCCTGCCCGGGTGAGCCGCGCTGAAAAAGCATACAGGCCGGCCGACTTGATCACGAAGTACGATCGTTCTGTCCCCACGAATAAGCCATTCGGCGGTGCGGCGTCTGCGATACGCTCGAGCGGGATGGTCGCTTGATCAAGGGTGAACCTTCCCTGGACGGATGCGACCACGTTGACGTCTTGCGTTGCATCTACCGAGATGGGTTGGATTGCGCCGATCCAGCCGGTCTGAAAGCCAACATAACCGCCGCGCGCATCGCCGGACGGCAGCGGCGCGCTGGGTGCCTCTGCGAAAGGCTGGCCTTCCCGTGGTACCGGCCTGTTCCAATGTGCCCATGGCACGTCGCTACCGGTCGTCGAGGACGTTTCATGTATCGCGACTTGCTGCACGCCGGTCCAGGCCACGACAGCGACGGCGCAGCCAAGCAAAGGCGGCGGGCCGAGCACCGCCGCCCAGCGGTATATTTGCTCACGACGCCACAGAGTGCGATGGATAAAAGCAAGCTTGGCAGCGAAGCGCTTCACACGATCACCCGACCAGGTCTTTGAAGTTGCGCCCCATTAGCGTGCCCGCGTCGGGACGCATGGGCCGCCAAGGTCTACTGACTGTCCCGGGCGCAGCCGGGTGTCGGCGTCCATGTCACGTTTCGGGTTTCGATTCCAGCCCGCGCCGGCACGTGCCAGGGCGGACTCAGCGCCACGATCGCCGCGGCGGTTGCGCCGACGGAGATTACGCCGTTCCCCGTCGCGTAGGGGGCGGGATAAGGCAGTGCGACGCGGACAGGCGTTTCCGCGAGTTCGAAGGCCGGCGAAATGTAAGTGCCGGACTGCAACCTAATCCGTGCGGACTGCCGGCCCGGCTCCCTCACCATCGTCACCCAGGCTAGATGGTGGCTGCAAGGGTCGTGATCGCGAAAGCGCGCCAACTGCTGAGATGTCCCCGCCACCGTGTCCAATGCAGCCGACAGGTCCCGCGGCGAAATTTCATCGAGGCGACTGACACTGTCTGCGCCGATCAGGGCGCCGGTGCCTCTGTCGGTGGCAATCCAGCCGATCGTAAGCAAGGCCGCGAATGCCGCTGTCACAAGTGCCTGCCATCCGCCAGGCAGGCCCGCTTGGTTACCCTGTCCATCCGAGGTCGCTGGGCGTGTTTGAACCTCGTAGGTCATCCCAAGCGCAACCTTATAAAATCAACGGATGAAACGCAGCTTCTGCCACCCATAGCGGAAAACGGCTGCCTGCAAAAGCGAGATTCTGCCGTCTGAGCCGCATGCCGAATGTCCGCTGCAGAGGACTCGCCAAGGTCGTCCTCTACGGCAGGCTCGGGGCGGTAGCTGCCGCTCGCTTTCGCGATAGCGATCGTTCGGATTGCGCCAATCACGGCATGATCCGGTAGACGCGTCCGCGCCCCTCGATCGCCTCGGATCCGATCTGCAGGCCGAGCCTCTTCTTCAGCGCGCTGGCGATGGCTCCGCGGTCCGTGTTGGGCTGCCAGCCGAAGGCGGCGACGATCTCGGCGGTGCTGGCACCTTCGGGTGCCTCGAGCATAGCGACGACCTGCGCCTGCTTCGTCCCGACGCGGCTGCTTCTGCTTGGCGTCTGCTGAAATCGTAGGCTTGACTTCGAGGCCGAGTGCTAGGCGACCCTCGTCTCCCCTTATCGATGTAACCAGCGCGATCGCGGCGCCGCTGGCCGGCCGCATGGCCGACCGGGGCTGGAGCAAGCCATTCACCGCGCTTGGCATGTCTCTCGTCGAGGCCCGCCCCGCTGCTCGGCCCGTCGGCGTTCGGCCGTGGCCTGCTCGTCCTCACGGCCACGGCGATCCTGCTTGATTTCGGCGTGGCTGCAAACGGGTGCTTGGCCAGCGGGCCATCTACGCGCTGGACGTGCGCTTCGCTGTCGCCTTTGACGGCTGAGCTGCGGCTTCGTCTCCGCGGACTTTCTGCCGGAGATTGACCGCCAAGGGAAGACCGGTCGCCGACCCGGCACTTCCTCTCCATGCCGGGTGCGGTAATTAACCAGCATGCGCTCCACCGCGTGCATGTCGCTCGTAAATTCCGGCTTAATGTCTCCCGTGCAATCTAGGCCGGACACCGCGCCAGGCGTTGTTCGTCCCGAGGCCCCTACTTGCGCTGGTTCTCCAATCGCCTCATCGCAACCAAGATGACGTTGGCCTTCGGCTGCATCATGGCGATCGGCCTTGCCGAGGCGATGGTCACCCAGGTCGGGCTGCAGCGGCTGATGAACGCGAACGCCTGGACCACGCATACCTACATCGTTCTCGGCGAAACCAAGGATCTGCTGCACGGCGTCCTGCAACAGGAGAACTCGGGCAAGCTCTACCACCGCTCCCACGATGCGAGCGCCCGCGAGCTGGCCATCGCTCAGGGGCGGGAGCCGCAGGCCAAGCTGGCCTCGCTCAAGGTGCTGACCGCCGACAACGCCTCGCAGAAGCCGCGCCTCGCTAACCTCACGATGCTGCTGGATCGCTGGCAGACCCACGTCGCCAACATGACGCTCGAGCCCTCGGACGACGACGACCTTTTCGAGGCCGTCCGTGCCTCGGTCGAGACGATCGACGCGGAGGAGAAGCGCCTGCTCGCGCTGCGCACACGCGTTAGCGATAACGCCTCGACCTTCGTGTTGGCCACGGACATCGTCGGCCCGCTAGCGGCGTTGGCCGCCGTGCTCCTGCTCGGCGTTCTCCTGCGCCGGCAGATCGCGGCGCCGATCGGCGATCTGACCGCCGCGATGCGGCGGATGGCGGCCGGCGACTTCACCCAGGCGACGCCCGCGCTCGCGTGGCACGAAGAGATCGGCGACATGAGCCGCGCGCTTGCCGTGTTCCGGGCGAGCCTGGCTGAGGGCGAGCGCATCCGCGCCGAGCGGCACGACCACGACGGGCGCGCGGGGGTCGAGCGCGCGGCGCTGCTGACAGCGATGGCCGACCGCTTCGAGGCGATCGTCGGTACTGTCGTGTCTGCGGTGTCCGAGTCGGCGACGCGCGTGCAGGGCTCGGCCGAGGAGTTGCTGGGGTCGGCGGCCGAAACCAGCCGGCGCGTCGACACCGTAGCGGACGCCACGCGCGGCGCCTCCACCACCATGCGCGACGTCGCCACCAACAGCGCGCGGCTCTCGCATTCGGTTGGCGACATCAGCGGCCGGATGGCGCAATCAGCCGACACCGCGCGCGAGGCGGTCGCGGTGGCCGAACGGACCACGGCCACGATCGAGGATCTCGCCGTGTCCGCGCAGCGGATCGGCACGGTGGTTGAGCTCATCAACGGGGTCGCGAACCAGACCAACCTGCTGGCGCTCAACGCGACCATCGAGGCGGCACGCGCCGGCGAAGCCGGGCGCGGCTTCGCCGTGGTCGCCGCCGAAGTGAAGACTCTGTCCAACCAGACATCGCAGGCGACCGAGGACATCCGCCGGCAAATCGAGGCGATCCGGGAGACGGCGGCGAAGGGCGTCGTCGCCATCGGTGAGATCGCGGCCACCGTCGGCGCGATGGCGCGCGTCGCTGTCGATATGGCCGGCGCGGTGGAGGCGCAGCGCGACAGCACGGAGGCGATGGCCTCGGACACGGAGCGGACCGCGCAGGTCACGGCGGACGTGTCGAGTGAACTCGCCGTGCTGAGCGCCGGAGCGCTCACCACCGGTCGCGCCGCCACGGACCTGTCCGGGGCCGCGCGGGCGCTCGCGGGACAGTCGGCCACGCTGCGCGAAGAGGCCAGACGCTTCGTCACCTCGGTGCGAGCGGGGTGACGGCACTCAACCTTTATTTCACGCGAGGCTCGGCGCCCTGATCCGGATCAATGCTCTCGGCTAGTAGGTAGCCCCGCGAGCCGCAGGCTGATCTCCTCAAGCTCTCGGCCGCAGATTTGATGCGCAGAGCAATAGCATGCACCTGTTCCGCTTGGTTCCATCTCGCTGCAAGCTTGCGCCGTGGGGCAGGATCGAGCGGGCGATCGGCGCCGAGCCTCTTCTTGAGTGGCCGGCGATCGCTCCGCGGAGCGCGTGGGGTTACCAGCCGAAGGCTGCAACGATCTCGTCGGTGCTGGCACCTTCGGGCGCCTTGAGCATCGCGACGAGCTGCGGCTGCTTCGTCCCGGCGTGGCCCCGCGTCGGCTTGGGCTCTGCTGAAGCCTTCGGTCTGACTTCGAGGCCGAGCACCCGGCGACCATCGTCGCCGATGACAAGGGTCACTGGCTTTAGGTCCGCAGTCGCGCGTTCGCGGCTGGAACCCTGTCTGCTCTGCGGTTTTGAGAACCGCGACGCCGCATCTTACTCGCGACGTGAGTCGACGGCGACGGCGACGTTTACCATCGCAGGCTCCGCCTGAGAGGCAAAGCACCGCGCTTCACAGAGCGCGATCATCCCGTGGCGCTGATAAGCGTGGGTCGCGCTCGATCCGACCAAGTCCGGATGAATGCGGGCACGGCGGAAGCCGGCATCGGTCTGGCGAACAGAAAACCTTGCCCCATGGTGCAGGCTCGCGCGCGAAGGAAGTCGAGCTGATAGCGAGTCTCGATACCTTCCGCGACCACTGTCATCTTGAGGCTTTGAGCAAGCGAAGTCACGGCATCGACGATCGATGCGCCGCTACGGCTCGTTTCCAGGTCCATGATGAAAGAGCGGTCGATCTTGATCGCGCTGACAGGGTATTGCTTGAGATGCGTGAGTGAAGCAAACCCGGTTCCGAAGTCGTCGAGAGCGATCGAGATGCCGTTGTCCGAGAGACGTCGCAGCGTACTGGCGACGACGCCAGAAGCATGTCCTAGAAACACCGATTCTGTGATCTCGACCTCGAGCTCATGTGGCGCCAGTCCGCACGTCGCCAGCCGACGGAGGAGCTGATCTGCGTATTGCCCTTCGTAAAACTCCGGCTCCGCTGCGTTGATCGCGATTTGCGCGAAAGGCACGTCGTCTCGCTTCCATGCCACCATGTTCTGCGTCACCCGCTCCAGCATGCCGCGCCCAAGCGCGATCGCCAGTTCCGGATCGTCGAACGCATCGCCCATCTCGCCTGGCGTGCTGAGTTCCTTCTTCTTCGTATCCTGCCATCGCAGAAGCGCTTCGAAGCCTCCGATGCGGCCGGTCTTCAAGCAGATCTTGGGTTGATAGTAAGGTTCGATTCGGCCGGCGAACACGGCACCCCGAGCTTTCGTGATGAGGCGCACTCGTGCTTCGATCTGGCTGCGCATCGTCGCTTCGTAGAAGGCGAAACCATCGCGACCGGCCGCCTTGGCCGCGTAAAGAGCGATATCGGCGTCCTTGAAGAAATCGCGACCGCCCCGCGTTTTCGGCGCCCATAGCGCGATGCCGATCGAGGCGCGCATGCCGAGGTCGCGATTGCGGTAGAGCAGACTGGCTCGAAGCTCCGACAGGATCGACACCGCAAGCGCGCCTACATCCTCCTTGCTCTCGTAATCCTCCAGGAGGATACCGAACTCGTCACCGCCGATCCGCGCGACGACGCCATGCGCGCCGACTTTATGCGTGAGGCGTTCGGACACGCCGATCAGCACGGCATCGCCGGCATCGTGACCAAGCGTGTCGTTGACCAACTTGAACTTGTCCAGGTCGAGCAACAAGAGTGCGACGTTGCGCCCGGCGCGTGCCCGTTCGACCACTCGGTCGAGATGGTCGTTGAACCCTTTGCGATTCAAGAGCTGCGTCAAAGCGTCGTGCGTTGACGTCCACTCCAGCACCTCGGCAGCACGCCTGCGCTCGGTGACATCCTGAACTATTCCAACGAGGCGGCGAGCGCTGGCAAACCCGGAGCCCGCGGCGAAAATCCTGACGTGGAGGACGTTGCCTCCACGCACGAGCGACGTTTCCACATCGACGGTATGCGGGCCGAAGGCGATCCTAGCGAAGCCGCGGCTGATCTCGCGCCGAGCCCCCTCTTCGAACAACGCCAGGAATTCATCGATGCAGCTAGGAACAGTGGGGAGAATGCGTCCGATTTCGTCGCTGCAACGCAGCATGCCTGTCGCCGGGTCTGCTTCGAACCCACTGATGATGGCAAGCCGTTCGATCTGCGACAACAACGCCTGCTTGTCTGACAGCGCCATGGTCTTGCGGGCGAGTTCGAGCTGCGCCGCGTGATTGCGCATCTGGGCGACGATGATGGCCGCAAGCCCTTTCAGGATGGCGAGTTCCTTGGCGCTGAGCACGCGTGGTGCTACGTCCGCAAGGCAGAAGGAGCCGAGGCGGACGCCGGCCGTGAGCGACAGCGGAATGCCGGCGTAGAAGCGAATGTAAGGCGCTCCCAGGACAAGCTTGTTGTGCATGAGCCGCGGCTCGACGCGCGCATCCTGGATCACGAGCGGGTGATCGTCTCGGATCGTGAGATCGCAGATCGCGTCGTCACGCGTCGAACATTCGAGATCAAGCCCATGGCGTGCCACCAGATGCTGATGCGTCGCATCGATGAGACTGACATAGGCCATGGGCACTTCGAACAGCGCGCAGGCAATGCTGCAAACCCGCTCAAAAAGCGGGTCGAGCTTCGTGCCGAGGATCGCCAGTTCGGCGAGTTCTCGCGCGCGCCCTTCGTCCTCGGTCGTGACCTGCATCCTCTTCCCCTGTCTAGGACCGAGCAAGACAGCAAATAGTGTAGAGATCGCGAAGGCTTGACTGCCAGATAGGATTACCTAACGTCACTCCATCCGAGTCTTTGACTGGACTGTACTGAAGAAAACAGATCCGAACTACTTCGGAACGAGAGATATCAGTGCCGCGCTAAGGAATTATTCGAAGAGGACCGGACAGCGGAAAGGCTATTCGATGCCGGTACGTCAGTGTCAGCCGCTCTCTGCTGGCTTCGCTGTCCGCTCGAGGCAAACAGGCGAGATAGCGTTTCCCGGATCGCCGCCGGTGGTCATCGAACAGATGCGACGTGAGGGCTGCCAAATTTGAGCGCAGAACCTGACTCGCCGAGCGGCTCTGCCGCGCTGTCGGCATGCGAAAGTAAGCAATTGCGCCTGCGGCCGATTCCAAGACGACAGTTAGGCCACCTCGTCCGATGACCCTGTCGTGCTCCGCTTGGGCATAACGAAGTCGACGATGGTTTCGACAACATCGCTCGAGAGCAACGCGTCCCACCCTTGCCATAGGCGCCCGATCAAGAAGCCGGCCACGATCGCGATGCCGACGAGCGGTACCGGGCCCAGCCGTTTCGCGAGGCTGGCACCGGCGAGTACCGCGATCTGTTCGCGCCGAAGTCCGAGACTCGCCAGCATCGCGAGGATCGGCGCCGTGAACTGGTCTACCTTCTCGTCCTTTTCGGCAGCGATCGTTTCTTCTTTCGCGGTCGCATCGTGGTCGACCGGGAGAGGGCGACCTCCACGCAACGCGAGCACGACCGCGGCGATCGCGACGGCGAGATAGAGGCCGGCGACGGCGAGCGCGCCGACGATGGCTCCAGCAAGACTCGCGATCCACAGGTCGAAAGCCATCGTGAGCGCAATGACGACCACGACCATGCAAATGGCCGCGACAAGAAAAAGCACGAGCTTCCGAACAAGGCTCGCGCCGAACGCCTTAAACTGATCGAGGAGCGGGTTGATGGCCCCGCCGATCAGTCGCGTGACAAAACCGAACATCAGAGCGAGCGGCTCAGCATTCCCATCAGCAGGCCGGCGATGCCGGCGACGACCACCGCGGTCAACGGATTTTTCTCGATACGGCCTTCCACGTCGCTGCCGAAGGCGCCAAGGCGATCCTGCGCATCCGAAGCGTAGCCGGCAGCGCGGTCTTTCGCGTCTGACGCGTAGTTCGAGGCGCGTTCGCGGGCGCCTGATGCATAATCCGCAGCGCGGTCTCGAGCGTCATAGGCGCGTCGACGAACCTCGTCACTGGCGTCCGATGCGCGGCTCGTGGCTTGATTACGCGCCTTGCCGAAGAAGCTGTATGCCTGATCCGAGGCGTCATTGGCATGCGACCTCATGAGATCCGTCACCGAGCCGGCGAGTCGTGAAATGTCATCTCGCAGGTCGGCTAGGTCCGATTCGAAATCGCTAGAGGCCTTGTTGATCCGTCTGTTTGCCATCGTGTCCTCGCGGCGGTTCGGCAAAAGCTTACCGGGGTGGTTATGGAGCGTTTTGCCGATCGCGTCGCGGCAACGCCGCCTTTTTTTACCGGTTCCGGATTGCCGGGTCCAATCACGCGACCATCGGAGCTTCCGAGGGGGAAGGATCGACGGTACCTGGTTCTTCGCGGGTCGGAGCAGTTTCGTTAGGCTCCTCCACCGGCGGTTCACCGCCTGGCGCAGGCCCGGAGGGGTCGCGCGGATCGGCCGCCGATGTTGCGACGGTGCTGGTCATCGCGTTGACTCCCGATCTTAACCTTGCATTGCTTCACTGTCGCAACGTGGCCTCATCGAGCGCGGTTCCGATCCAAAGTAGGAACCGCTGGTCGAGAGGCTTCGTTCATCGCTCGTGTTGCGTTCGGAGTACCGCTTATGGCGCCGCGTCCCAGTTGGAAGGGCTATCTGAAGCTCTCCCTCGTGTCCTGCCCGGTCGCGCTGTATCCGTCGTCGAGTTCAAGCGAGAAAATCTCGCTGCACATGCTCAACGGCGAAACCGGCAATCGGCTCAAGCAGCAGTACGTCGATGCGGAAACCGGCGATGTCGTTGAGCGCGACGAGCGCGTGAAGGGCTATGAGGTCTCCAAGGGCGACTACATCATCGTCACGGACGACGAACTGGCTGACGTTAAGATCGAGTCGAGCCACACGATCGACATCGAGCGCTTTGTGCCTAAGTCCGAAATCGACCGCGTCTATTTCGACAACAACTACTATCTCTCGCCCGACGACAAGGTCGGCGAGGAGGCGTTCGCGGTCATCCGCGAGGCCATGACTCGCCGCGACATGGTCGGCATCGCCCGCGTCGTGCTGTTCGGCAAGGAGCGCATGATCATGCTCGAGCCGCGCTCTCAGGGCCTGCTTGGCACGACGCTGCGTTACGCCTACGAGGTGCGCGAGTCCGGCGCCTATTTCGACGATATCCCGAAGGTCGAACTCGCCAAGGACCTGCTCGACCTCGCCTCGCACATTATCGACTCCAAAACCGGCGCCTTCGAGCCGAAGGAGTTCAAGGACCGTTACCAGGACGCGGTGGTGGCGCTGATCCGCGCCAAGCAGGAGGGCCGCCCGCCACCTGGCGAGACCGCCGACGAGCGTCCGAGCAACGTCGTGAACCTCATGGATGCGCTACGACGCAGCCTCGGCGAGACCAAGGAGGCCAAGCCGGCGGCGAAGGCTGCCGTCGAGCCTGACGAGCCGAAGCCGGCGAAGAAGCCGAAAGTTGCGGCCAAAGCGGTCAAACCTGCACCCAAGGTCAAAAGCCCGGCGAAATCCGCCCCGGCGACTCGCAAACGCGCCTAAGCCGGGTGGAATGTGCTCGGCGCATCGCACTCGATACCATCGTTTACTTTGTGACCGTGCCCATCTCGACAGGCGGCTTCGGCACGGCTATTCAGCTTTTTGGCCGTTTCGTGGCTTTAAATGCTCAAGGAGGAGCTTCGTATGGTACGTAAATTCTCGTCGATCGCCTTCGCCGGTGCTCTCATGCTCGCCGCTCTGCCGGCTTCTGCCCAGGATCTCGGCGGCGCGATCAACGGCCTGACCCAGGCTCCCGGCCAGCTCATCGGCGGCATGGGCCAGGGCCTCGGCATCGATCTCGACCCGTTCCACATCTTCACTCCGGCTGCCGCGCCAGCCCCAGCGCCCGAGCCGATGATGCGCCGTCATCGCATGATGCGCCACCACGGCATGATGATGCATCACCATGGTATGATGATGCACAAGCATGGCATGATGATGCACAAGAAGATGATGATGAAGAAGAAGCCGATGATGAAGAAGGACGACATGAAGAAGGACGACATGAAGAAGGACGACATGAAGAAATAATTCAGCTTCTTCCTATCGCTTCGGGCGCAGACACTTGGTGTCTGTGCCCTTTTTTATGCCTGCGTTCTGCTCAGCGCGTCGAATGTTTCTTGGGGCGAACGAGCGCCGATGCTTGATGATCCAGAACGTCGGCCACGCTGCGGCCGGTACGGATCTCCACGGCGCTTTGGGGGAGAGTGACGGCCTCGACGATCATTCGAGGCTGCGGCTTCACGGCGTTGGCCACCGCGAAGAGAACGCCGTAGCCCGCACCCGCGATCAAGCCGAGCACGAACACGAGGCGGAACAGGGTGGGCATGCGGCGCTCGCTCGACGGAATGTAATAATAACGCAACGGCCGTCGGCGCGTTCGACGACGCCGATGTTAAGTTAACAGGCTTCTTCAGCTTCGAAGCAAGCCGAGCACGTCCTTGACGCCGGTCATTGTCTCTCGCGCGATCTCCCGGGCGCGCCCGGCGCCGTCGGCAAGGATGGCGTCGATCGCCGCGGGGTCGGCGACGAGCCGCGCCATCTCGGCGCCGATCGGCGCCAGGGTGGCGACGGCGCTGTCGGCCAGCGCGGTCTTGAAGGTCGAGAAATTGGCGCCGCCGTAGTCCGCCAGAACCGCTGCCTTATCGCGTCTGGTCAGCGCCGCGAAGATGCCGACGAGGTTGTCCGCCTCGGGACGGCCGGCGAGACCGGCGGGCTCCGAAGGCAGCGGCTCGGGGTCGGTCTTGGCCTTGCGGATCTTGGAGGAGATCGTGTCGGCATCGTCGATCAGGTTGATGCGCGAGTTGTCGGACGGATCGGACTTCGACATCTTCTTGGAGCCGTCGCGCAAGCTCATCACTCGGGTCGCCGGTCCCTGGATCAGCGGCTCCGGCTGCGGGAAGAAGGCCTCGCCCGTCGGGCCGCCACCGAGCCCACGGGCGGTGATCGAGCCGGCGAAATCGAGATTGAACTTCTGGGCGATGTCGCGCGCCAGCTCGAGGTGCTGCTTCTGGTCCTCGCCGACGGGCACGTGCGTCGCCTTGTAGGCCAGGATGTCGGCGGCCATCAGCACGGGATAGGCGTAGAGGCCGACGGAGGCCTGCTCGCGGTCCTTGCCGGCCTTCTCCTTGAATTGCGTCATGCGGCTCATCCAGCCGATGCGCGCCACGCAGTTCAGCACCCAGGCGAGCTCGGCGTGCTCGGCCACCTGACTCTGGTTGAAGACGATGTGGCGCTTTGCATCGATGCCGGCGGCGATGAAGGCGGCGGTGACCTCGCGGATCGAGCGCTTCAGCTGTTCGGGATCTTGCGGCACGGTGATGGCATGGAGGTCGACCACGCAGAACACGCATTCGTGGGTCGCCTGCAGGTCGACAAACCGGGTGATCGCGCCGAGGTAGTTTCCGAGATGCAGATTGCCGGTCGGCTGCACGCCGGAGAAGACGCGGTGCGGGAAGGGAGCCATGGGTCCGGGATTCGAGGCTGGCGTGAAGGCGGTGCTTATGGCGCGGGTGCCGAGTGCTGGCAATCGCAAGGGTGTCGGCGATCCAGAGCCGACGGGCTGGCGACGCGCTTCCCCCCGTCGTCCGCTGGTGCTAAGTTGGCCGCATGACCATGGCCGTGACCCGTGCCGCAGAGGGCCTCGAACGTCGCGCCTTCACCGTCGCCGCCTTCGAGCGAATGGCGGAGTTTGGCATTATCGGAGACGACGAGCGGCTCGAGCTGATCGGCGGTGAGGTCGTCCCCATGTCGGCCAAAGGCTCTCGTCACGAAGTCCTGAAAACGTCGATAAATTTTCATTGGGGACGGGTTTGTCCCGATGGCTACATGTTTTCGCCGGAGACGGGATTGAGGCTCGACGAGCACACTTATCTCGAACCAGACTTCATCGTATACCGGCGCACCAAGACACTTCCGCATGTGAGAGGGCCCGACGTCCTCCTTGCCGTGGAAGTCGCAGATTCTTCGCTCGATTACGATCTTCGCCGCAAGCCGCTGGTGTACGCGAGCTTCGGTGTTCGTGAACTCTGGGTGATCGACGGCGCGCGCCGCACCGTCCATCGTCACCGCGAACCGGGCGCGACGGCCTACGGCTCGGTCGACGAAGCCTCCGCGAGCGAGCGCCTCATCCCTGCCTGCGCCCCAGAGGCCTTTGCTTTCGCGCTCGACACGCTCGAAGAAACCTAGCGCACCGACTGAGACTGAGGGTGCAGGCACCTTCCCGGTGTCGTCGACCCTGCAAGCCCCAAGCACTAAATCGCCGAGCACCATTCGCCTGGACGAACCGGCTGCCGCCATCCTCGCGGCCGTCAACCGAGTGTCGCGTCGCAGGCGGCGGCGGGCCCGGGCCGAGACGAAGCGCTGACGGCGTTCGACCAGGAGGCCGAGGTCCGGTCCGCTCCGGAGCCTGGAACTGGCCTGAGACCGCGTCAGCGCATTTCGGTGGCGGCCCCCTAGCCTCTCGTCTGAAGCGCGGGCTCCTGCCGCCGTTCGCTCAGCGCGGCCGCCAGCCGCAGGCGCAGCTGCTCGGACAGCTCCTTGGCGTCCCGGATCTCGGCGTCGCGGGCGGCGCGGATGTTTGAGAAGCGCTCGCTGGTACGGTCGTAGCTCTTGAACACGAAAGCCGTCCCCTTGGTGACAGGCAGGCCGGTGACGAAGTCTTCCAGCTTGTAGACGGCGTTGATCACCACCGTGGCCGAGCTGGCGCGGCCCGACA
>CAXTQM010000019.1:0-14663 GCA_964246205.1 uncultured Beijerinckiaceae bacterium
TCCTCGCGCAACGCCAACGCCTGCACCGCCGCGGCCTCCACGAAGGCCGCGAGCCGGCGCAGCATCGCGGCACTCTCGGCCATAGAGCCGCGCGCTAGGCCAGCACCTCGCCGAAGAGCTCGTTCATCGCCGCCCAGGAACGCCTGTCGGCCTCGGAGCTGTAGCGGATCGCCTCCGGCATGTTGCGTTTGGCAGCGGCCTGGTTGGTGAACGAGTGCACCGTGTTGCCGTAGACGTTCATCTGCCAATCGCAGTCGGCCGCCTTCATCTCGCCCTCGAAGGTCTTGCGCGCGTCGCCATCGATCATCGGATCGTCGCCGCCGATGCAAACCAGCACCTTGGCCTTGATCGCACCCTTGGCCGCCGGCATCTGCGTGCCGAGGCCGGAGTGGAAGCCCACCACCGCCGCGATGGCGCCGCCCGAGCGGGCCAGTTCGAGCGCCATCGTGCCGCCGAAGCAGAAGCCGATGGCCGCGACCTTGGCCACATCGATTTTGCCGGTGGCCAGCAGCGCATCGAGCGCCTTGCCCGATCGCTCGCGGATGCGGGTCGGCTCGGCCATCAGCGGCTTTATGGCGTCGATCGCCTTCTCGAGGTCGTCGATGAGCTCGGCCTCGCCATGGATGTCGCAGGCCAGCGCGACGTAGCCGCTCTCGGCCAGCCGCCGCGCGCGGCCGATCGCGTGCTCGGACAGGCCGAACACCTCGGGGAACACCAGCACGCCGGCGTGTCGACCTCCGCCTTCGGGGGCGAACAGTTCGCCTCTCATGGTGAGCCCGTCGGCCTGGTAGGTCAGCGTCTCGCGGTGCATTGGGCCGATCTCCTTCGCATTGCGGGCTGACTAGCCGGGCATCAGTGTCGCCGCAAGACCAACCGACCGTCGCGCGGCAACCACTCGCGGACTGACGTCTTGAAGCCTTGTTCAGGGGAGACAGACCATGCCACGACGGTTTCTCATCGCGAGCGCTGCACTGCTCGTGGCCTGCGTGCCGGTCGCGGCCCAGGAACTCGAGAATTCGAAGACACCCGCCACATCGGGTACGGTCGGCACGGGAACGGACGGGCGGACCAGCGGCGCTAATCTAAGTGCAGGCGGAAAAGGCCCCGCGTCCGAAACGCAGATGCCAACTCCGCAGCCTAAGACCAACAGCCGCGAGAACAGTGCGGCTCGAGCCGGGGCGAGCGACACGACTAGGGAGTTGTTCCAACACTGAAACCGTTCACTCGCCTCGGCCTTCAACACGCCAGCCGGATCGCGGACTCCCCCCCCCGATGGCTTCGAGGATTGCCTCGTGCCGGAACCTCAGAAAACCTCGGCAACGCCGCTTGGCACAATGCAACATCGCGACCGATAATTGTAATCGATCTAACGCCAGCCCAATGCGCCGAGGGACAAACGCTACGGCTGCGGGCCGACTCGCCGGACGCCGCGCAGGCCGGCATCGGACGGTGATCCGGCATCGTTGTCGGCAGTGGCGCCGGCGAGCTTGGCGGCGTCGGCCGGCGACGCCTTCATCGGCGAGCCGGGCGTCGCCTGGCCCTTGGCGAGCATCGCCGCGGTGGCCTTGGGATCGAGCTTAGGCCGCGACAGCTCGTCGGACTTCTCTTTGGTGACGACGATGTCGCCCTTGCGGGTGGCGCCGAGTACCTCCTCGGCGTTGGCCAGCGTCTGCGCCCAATTCTTGCCGGGCTGGCGGCAGGTGCAGCTGGCGACGAAGCTCTTCTCGAACTTCAACGCGTTCGGCAGCTCCGAATACGGCTTGCCGTCGAGGCTCGCCGCCGTCTTGATGTCGGCGTCGGGGTTGCGGGTGAACACCTCGACCTCGGTGCCGGGGCAGAGCGCCTGGCACATTTCGACGAGGCTTTCCTTGCCGTGGCGCGCCGAGATGCCGAGCGGGAAGAAGCCGCCGTCGCAGGTGCGCACGCAGACCGCCTGCGAGCCGCCGTGCGCGAAGCCCTCGTCGTCACCGTCGTCGGTTTCGCGCGGCCTCTGGGGAGCCTGTTCCTGTGGCGACTGCGGCAGCGGCTCTCGATGCGGCTCGCCGCCGCCGAACAAGGATTCGAAGAAGCCGCGGGGCTGCGCGGCGGGTTGTGCCAGCTGGCCGCCGCGGCAATAGGCGTTGTAACGCGCGACGAGATCGCCGCGCGACCCACCGCCGCCGGCCTGGAGCTGCGCCATGCCGGCCTGAAGGCCCTGCAGCCGCTGCGAGAGCCCGCCGCATTGCGGATTGCCGCCGCCGAAGAAGTTGAAGCCGCCGCTGTCACAACCGTACTGGCGCATCATCGCCTGAGTGCGAGCGATCTCCGCCGATTGCCGTCGAAGCGCCCCGCCGCCGGAGCGGGAGCCGCCCTGCGCGATGAGTTGCTGGAGGCGGGCGCAATCGATCTGCTGGGCCCCCGTCGGTGCGGAAACGGACAGCGCAATTGCGACGAGGGGTGCTAATTTCCAGGATTGATCGAGACGCATGAATTCCCCGGCTGCGGCGCCCCCCGCGCCGTCGCGCGCATGGCGGCGACCCGGCGACAAGCCAGCGCAACGTGGGTTAATTGCGGCTCATGACGCGAAGAACGGCCGATTGGCCGCTGTCATGCTTATTCTGCAACAGCTACCAGCCGCCGCGCAGCGGCAGCACGCGGCAGGGCTCGCCGGCCGCCGTGGCGGGCGCATGGGGCGCGCGAATCAACAGGCATTCGGCATCGGCGAGCACCCGCAGCATCGAGGAATCTTGCAGCCTGTTGGGCGTGGCGACGCGTAAGCCGTCCTCCCGCGTGACCAGCGTCGCGCGCATGTAGTCGGCTCGGGCATCGTTGGCCGGCAGGGCGATGCCGGTCACCGCCGCCTCGCTATGGGTCGCACCGGCCGCCGGGTCGCCAGCGAGCGCGCGCAGCAGCGGCGTCAGGAACAGCACGCCGCAGACGATCGACGAAACCGGGTTGCCCGGCAGGCCAAGGACAGCCATCGACCCGGCGGCGCCCGCCATGCGGCCGTGGATCAGCGGCTTGCCCGGGCGCATGGCGATGCGCCAGAAATCGAGGTTCATGCCCTGGCGCTCCAGTGCCGGCTTGACGAGGTCGTGGTCGCCGACGGAGGCGCCTCCCAGCGTCACCAGCACGTCGGCGCCGGCCTCGCGCGCCGTGGCGACGCCGGCCTCCAGTGCCGGCAGGTCGTCGCCGATGATGCCGAGATCGAGCGCGATGCCGCCAGCCTGCGCCACGAAGGCGGCAACGGCATAGGCGTTGGAGGCGACGATCTGGTCGGGCCCTACCGGCGAGCCCGGCGCCACCAGTTCGTCGCCGGTGGCGATGATAGCCACCAGCGGCCGTCGAACGAGCGGCAGATCGCCATGGTTCATCGCAGCCGCCAGCGCGATCTGCGAGGCGCCGAGCCGGGTGCCGGCGCGCAGCAGCACATCGCCTTCGGCGAAGTCGAGCCCGGCTCGGCGAATGAAGCGGCCCTGCACCGGGAGCTCGGTCGCGCGCACCTTTCCGGCGGACACCTCGGCATCCTCCTGGATGAGGATGGCGTCGGCGCCTTCGGGCACGGGCGCGCCGGTGAAGATGCGCACCGTCTCGCCCGCGCCGATCGCACCGGGGTGGCGCAGCCCCGCCTTGCTCTCGCCGACGAGGGTCAGCGCGCTGGGAGGATCGGCGAGATCGGCGAGTCGGACGGCATAGCCATCCATGGCCGACACGTCGGCCGGAGGCTGGGTGCGGGTGGCAGCGAGATCGCGCGAGAGCGTGCGGCCGAAGGCGTCGCGCAGCGGCACGCGCTCTTCGGGCAACACCGCCACCGACGCCAGCACGCGCGCCAGGGCTTTGGCAACCGACAGAAGGGGCTCGCTCAATTCGCCGCCCAGTCGCCGGAGGCACCGCCTGACTTCTGCAGCAGGCGGATGCCCTCGATGCCCATGCCGCGATCAACCGCCTTCAGCATGTCGTAGAGGGTGAGGCAGGCGACGGAGACGGCGGTGAGCGCCTCCATCTCGACACCGGTTTGGCCGGTCACGCGGGCGGTGGCCTCGACGCGGAAGCCGGGCAGAGCGGGATCAGGCACGATGTTGACGGCGACCCTGGTCAAGGCCAGCGGGTGGCACAGCGGGATCAGCTCCGAGGTGCGCTTGGCCGCCATGATGCCGGCGATGCGCGCGGTGGCCACGACATCGCCCTTCTTGGCCCGGCCGCTCGTCGCCAAATCCAGCGTCTCGGCCCGCATGGTGATGCGGCCCTCGGCCAGCGCCTCGCGGGTGGTCGAGGGCTTGGCCGACACGTCGACCATGCTGGCGGCGCCGGCTGCGTCGAGGTGGGTGAGCGCGTTCATCCGGCGCGCACGGCGAGGCGCGGCATCGCCGGCGTCATGCCGGTCAACAGGGTGCGCGTCGCCGCCTCGACGTCCTCCTGCCGCATCAGGCTCTCGCCGACGAGCACGGTGCGGATGCCGTGCTCGGCGAGGCGCAGGCAATCGTCGTGGGAGCCGATGCCGCTCTCGCCGACGAGGATGCGATCGCCGGGCACCATGGCGGCGAGGCGCTCGGAGACGTCGAGCGAGACCTTGAAGCTGCGCAAATCGCGATTGTTGATGCCTACGAGCCGAATTTTGAGCTCCAAGGCGCGGCGCATCTCGGCGGCATCGTGGACCTCGACCAGCACGTCCATGCCGAGGTCGACGGCGGCATCGCGCAGCCGGCTCGCGGTGGCGTCGTCGATCGCGGCGAGGATCAGCAGGATGCAGTCGGCGCCGTGCACGCGCGCCTCGGCGACCTGGTAGGGCTCGAACATGAAGTCCTTGCGCAAGGCCGGGATGGCGACGGCGGAGCGCGCCCGGTCTAGGTAGACCAGGTCGCCCTGGAACGAGGGGCGGTCCGTCAGCACGGAGAGGCAGGCGGCGGCCAACGCCGGCGGGTCGAAGTCGGCGCGTATCAGGCCCTTGGAGGGGCTGGCCTTCTTGATCTCGGCGATGAGCGCCGTGCCACCCGCGCGATGCTTGGCCTCGATCGCCCGAATGAAGCCACGCGGAGGCGGCGCGGCGCGGGCGTGCTCCAGCATCTCTTCGAGCGATACCTTCGCCTGCGCTTCTGCGACCTCGCGGCGCTTGTAGGTCTCGATGGCCCTTAGGATGTCGGTCATGCGCACCTAACCCGCTGCGGCGAAAGCGGTGCCATGCGAAGCGCGCACCAGTCGGGCGAGCACCGCGCGAGCCTCGCCGCCGTCGATCGCTGCCGTTGCCAGCGCCAGCCCGGCATCGAGGTCGGCAACGCGGCCGGCGACCACCAGCGCCGCCGCGGCGTTCAACGCGGCGATGTCGCGGTAGGCGCCGGTCGCGCCATCGAGCACGGCGCGCAAGGCAGCGGCATTGTGGGCGGCATCGCCGCCGATCAGCTCGGAGAGGGCGGCGCGTCGCAGGCCGTGCGCCTCGGGCTCGACCGTGAAGCGGCGAATGGTTCCGTGCTCCCATGCAACGACCTGGGTCGGACCGGTAGTCGAGACCTCGTCGAGGCCGTCGGCGCCGTGTACCAGCCAGGCTCGTTCCGCGCCAAGCGTGCCGAGCACGCGCGCCAGCGGCTCCAGCCAGTCCGCCGAGAAGGCGCCGACCAGCAGCCGGGTGACGCTGGCGGGGTTGGACAGCGGTCCCAGCAGGTTGAAGATCGTGCGCGTGCCGAGCTCCGCCCGCACCGCCGCGACATGGCGCATGGCGGCATGGTGCATCGGCGCCGCCATGAACCCGATGCCGGTCTCGGCGAGGCAGCGCTCGACATCGGCGGCGCCGAGGTTTTGCGCGAGGCCCAGCGCCGAGAGTACGTCGCTGGCCCCGGAGCGCGAGCTGGAGGCACGGTTGCCGTGCTTGGCTACCGGCACGCCGCAGGCCGCGACGACGATGGCGGCTAGCGTCGAGACATTGAAGGTGCCGTGACCGTCGCCGCCGGTGCCGACGATATCGATAGCCCCCGCCGGCGCCCGCACCCGCACCATGCGCGCGCGCATCGCCGTTACCGCGCCGGCGATCTCGTCGAGGCTCTCGCCGCGCACGCGCAAACCCATCAGCAGGGCGCCGCTCTGCGCTGGCGTCGCCTCGCCTGCCAGCAGCAGGCCAAACGCGGCCTCGGCCTCGGAGCGCGTCAGCGCGCGACTCGAAGCCACCGCCGCAAGCAGAGGCCGCACGGCATCGCTCACGCGGCGTCGGCCCGCGCGTTCCAGGCCGCAGCGAGGTCGAGGAAGTTCTTCATGATGCGGCTGCCACCCTCGGAGGCGATGCTCTCGGGGTGGAACTGCACGCCGTGGATCGGCAGGTGCTTGTGGGAGAGCGCCATGATCAGCCCGCCGGTCTCGGCGGTGACCTGCAGGCTCTCGGGCAAAGTGGCTCGCTCGACCACGAGCGAGTGGTAGCGCGCGGCGCGAAACGGCTGGTTGAAACCGTGAAAGATCGTCTGGGCGGAATGGCTCATCATATGGACCTTGCCGTGGACCGGCACGGGTGCGCGCACGACGTCGGCACCGAACGCCTGGCCAATGGCTTGATGGCCGAGGCAGACACCAAAGATCGGGATGGTGCTGCCGGCCTGCGCTACGAGATCGAGGCAGATGCCGGCCTCCGACGGTGTGCACGGCCCCGGCGACAACACGATGGCGTCGGGTCGGGCCGCGACGACCGTAGCAGCGCTTCGCGCATCGTTGCGGACAACCTCGACACGGGCGCCGAGTGCGCCGAACTCGTGCACGAGGTTCCAGGTGAAGCTGTCGTAATTGTCGATCAGCACGACGTGCGGGGCGGCCATGGCGCCATATCGGCTCCGGCCGCCCCGATGGTCAAGACGCGCTACTTGATCTTGATCTCGGAGGTCGACTTCAGCGCCTTCTTGCCCTTGTCGGTCTTGATCTCGACCGCCGGCTCCTCCTTCGAGGCCTCGCGCTTCACCTTGTTGCCCTTGATGGTGCGCTCGACGTCGTCGGTGTGGACCTCAGTGACTTCACCCTCGACCTTGCCGCTGCCCCACTTGTACTCGACGTCGTCGCCCTTGCTGACATCCTTCTTGGCCGTCATCGCGAAACTCCTCCACACGCGCGATGCGGCAAAGCTGGAGGCTTGCACGCCGTTCCAAAACGAACGCTGTCACGATGACGCGGGCTCGCTCGTCGCGAACGCCTCAGTCGAACAGACTCGATACGCTCTCTTCCTTGGCGGTACGGGCGATGGCCTCGCCGATCAGCGGGGCGATCGAGATGCAGCGAATGTTGCGAGCGACGCGCACCGCCTCGGTCGGCTGGATCGTGTCGGTGAGCACCATTTCCTTGAGCTTGGACGAGGCCACCCGCGCCACCGCGCCGCCCGATAGCACGCCGTGGGTGATGTAGGCCGAGACCTCCTTGGCACCATCAGCAAGCAGCGCGTCGGCGGCGTTGCACAGCGTGCCGCCCGAATCGACGATGTCGTCGACGAGGATGCAGGAGCGCCCGCGCACGTCGCCGATGATGTTCATGACCTCGGATTCGCCGGCCCGCTCGCGACGCTTGTCGACGATGGCCAACGGCGCGTCGATGCGTTTGGCCAAGGCGCGGGCGCGGACCACGCCGCCGACGTCGGGCGAGACCACCATGACGTTACTGAGGTCCATCTTCTCCTTGATGTCGCGCACCATCACCGGCGCGGAAAAAAGGTTGTCGGTAGGGATGTCGAAAAAGCCTTGGATCTGCCCGGCGTGGAGGTCGACGGTCAGCACGCGGTCGGCGCCGGCGTGGGTGATCATGTTGGCGACGAGCTTGGCCGAGATGGGAGAGCGCGAACCGGCCTTGCGGTCCTGCCGGGCGTAGCCGAAGTACGGAATGACGGCGGTTATGCGCTTGGCCGAGGCGCGCCGCGACGCATCCGTCATGATCAGGAGTTCCATCAAGTGGTCGTTGGCCGGGAACGAGGTCGACTGGACGATGAAGACGTCCTGCCCGCGCACGTTCTCCTGGATCTCGACGAACACTTCCATGTCGGCGAAGCGGCGAACCTGGCACTTCGTCAGCGGCACGCCGAGATAGGCGGCGATAGCCTCGGTCAGGGCACGGTTCGAATTGCCCGCCAGTACTTTCATGATTCTGCCATACTCGCCGCCGCGCGCGGCTCTTAGCAGCCACGTCGCGGCGTAACAACGCGTCCCACCATCGATGGCGGGCGCGTTAGACTCAGCCCTTGTAGCGGCTCCAATTCTGCGAGCCGCAGATGCCGCCGCCGGGCACGCAACCCTCGACCTTCAGCGTGTCCGGTCCCTGCAACGAGATCTTGCCGTTGTAGATCTGGCCGTCCTCGGCATTGTAGGTCTCGCCCGACCAGCTGTTGCCACCCGACGGTTTCATCGAGAACATGACCTGCATGCCGATCGTCGAGCGGTTCCGCTTCTTGGGATCAGGGTTGCGGTAGTCCTTGCCGGGCTGGCCCTTGGCGACGAAGCCGCAATAGCCACCGCCGCACTTGGAAATGCGCACCACCGCGGAATGGTCCTCGACCGTCCATTCGCCGGCGGGGCCGTTGCCGGCGGCCTGCACGACGGGGCTGAGGGCGGTGAGCGCGAAGCCGGCGGCGACAACGATGGAGCAGAGCTTCATGATGACTTATCCTTTGCGCGAGCCGTATCGCGCGTTGAGCGACCGCGCGGCCAGAGGCAGCGCTCATCTTCTCAGCAGCCCTTATCGCGCGCGTGCCGCCGCCGCAACGCCGCCGCCGTTTGTTGCGGACCTTTCAGCCGGGATTGTTGCCGCCGAACAGCGTTGCGGGGCGTGGACGCGGGCGCGCCTTCCCAGCTCCCGCCAGCGCCCCTAGATCAGGCTCATGCCCATCGACGAATTCGACGCTCTCGATATCGACAGCCTGGATATCGACGCCGTCGAGGCGCCCCTGCCTGACCCCGGTCCCGAGGACGACGCGGCCCCCGCGTCGGTCAAGGCCGGCGCCGCGGCGATCCGCTCCTTTTGGAAGCACGCTCCCAAGGGTCCCGGCGTCTACCGCATGATCGGCTCCGACGAGTCGGTGCTCTACGTCGGCAAGGCGAAAAGCGTGAGAAAGCGCATCGCCAGCTACATGAGGCCCTCAGGCCACACCAACCGCATCGCGCGGATGATCGCGCTGACCCAGAGCATGGTGTTCGTCTCGACCGCCAGCGAGACCGAGGCGCTGTTGCTCGAGACCAACCTCATCAAGCAGCTGAAGCCGCGCTTCAACGTGCTGATGCGCGACGACAAGTCATTCCCCTACATCCTGCTTACCGGTGATCACGCCGCACCGCAGATCATCAAGCATCGCGGCGCGCGGTCGCGGAAGGGCGATTATTTCGGGCCGTTCGCCTCGGTCTGGGCGGTCAACCGCACACTGAACGCGCTGGAGCGGGCCTTCCTGCTGCGCTCGTGCTCGGACTCCTACTACGATAACCGCACCCGCCCCTGCCTGCTGCACCAGATCAAGCGCTGCTCGGCGCCCTGCACCGGCGAGATTGCGCCTGCCGACTATGCGGAGCTGGTGAAGGAGGCGCGCGCGTTTCTCACCGGAAAGAGCCGCGCGGTGCGCGATTTGCTCGCCTGCGAGATGGCTGCGGCCTCGGAGAACCTGGAGTTCGAGCGCGCTGCGCGACTGCGCGACCGCATCGCAGCGCTTTCCGCGATCCAGGGCGAGCAGGGCGTGAACCCAAAGACCACCGAGGAGGCCGACGTCTTCGCAGTCGTCGAGCAGGCCGGGCAGTTCTGCATCGAGGCGGTGTTCTTCCGCACCTATCAGAACTGGGGAAACCGCGGTTATTTTCCCAAGGCCGATCGCTCGCTGGCGCCGGCCGAGGTGCTGGAAAGCTTCCTGGCGCAGTTCTACGCAGACCGCCCTCCCCCGCGCCTGGTGCTGCTCTCCCACGATTTCGAAGATCGCACGCTGCTGGAGATGGCGCTCGCCGAACGCCACGGGCAGCGCGTGGAGATCGCCGTGCCGCAGCGCGGCGAGAAGCGCGACCTCGTCGACCACGCCACGACCAACGCCAAGCAGACGCTGGGTCGCACGCTGTCGGAGACGGCATCGCAGGAGAAGCTGCTCGCCGCGCTGTCCGAGGCCTTCGGGCTGGAGCGCCGGCTGCGCCGCGTCGAGGTCTACGACAATTCGCACATCATGGGCACCAACGCCGTGGGCGCCATGGTCGTCGCCGGCTCGGGTGGCTTCATGAAGATGCACTACCGCACCTTCAACATCAAAGGCGAGGAGCTGACGCCCGGCGACGATTTCGGGATGATGCGCGAGGTGCTGCGGCGGCGCTTCGCGCGGCTGAACAAGGAGGCACCGGCGGCGGCGCCGAAGCCGGCGCAGGAGCCCGCGAAGCCCGGCTACGCCGGGATCGTCGGCCCGCCCGAGACGATGCGGCAGCGCCAGGCGCGAGCCGAAACCTCCTTTGCCAAGCAAGGGAAGGTGACCATGCGCGGCATGGTGGAGGCGGTGGCCGACCCGATCTCACAGGATGACGTGCCGCCCGACGAGTTCGACGGCGAGAACGCTTCCGCGCAGCTCCCTCCCAACCCTGCGACGATCCCCTTCTCCCGATCTGCAGAGGATGTTCCGGCCACGGAGGCCTTTTCCGACGTCGATACTTTCCCGACGCGCCCCGACCTCATCCTGATCGACGGCGGGCTCGGCCAGTACAATGCCACGCGGCAGATCCTCGACGAGCTCGGCGTCACCGATGTCGCGGTCGCCGGCATCGCCAAGGGCCGCGCCCGCGACGCCGGCCGCGAGATGTTCTTCGTACCCGGCAAGGAGCCGTTCCGGCTGTCGCCGCGCGATCCCGCGCTCTACTTCGTGCAGCGGCTGCGCGACGAGGCCCATCGCTTCGCCATCGGCACACACCGCGCGCGCCGCAAGAAGGAGTTCACCAAGAGCCCGCTCGACGAGATCGCCGGCATCGGTCCAGCCCGCAAGCGGGCGCTGCTGAACGCCTTCGGCACCGCCAAGGCGCTGTCGCGCGCTACGCTGGGCGATCTCGAGAAAGTGCCGGGCATCAACGCCGGCACGGCGAAGCTGGTCTACGACCACTTTCGCGAACGAGGGGCTTAGCCCCGCTCGTCGATCTTTGCGCAGCGACCCGGCAGCCTTTCGCCGGGTCGCTGCAGCGGCGTTTACATGTGGTCGTGCATCATGTGGTCGTGATGCATCATCATGTGGTGATGGTGCATCATCATGCGATGATGTCTCATCATCATGCGATCGTGCATGCGGCCATGCATCATGTCGGCTTTGGCGATGGCGGAGACACCCGACATGGAGGCGACCAAAACCAGTGTGGCGACGATTTTCTTGAGCATTTTGTTTCTTCCCGAGCGTGCGAAGCGCACATGAGCTTCTACGTGTCGAGCTCAGCTAAGTTGCAACCTGCCGCCGACTTCGGCGTCCTGTGTCGTTGCGGCAACGCGCCGGATGCCATCCATCGACGGTCAGCCCGGCAGTGCTCGAGACCTCGCCCTAGCTCACCCCAGCGGGAACAGCTTGCTCACGACCCACAACGCCACCAGCAGCGTGACGCCTATGCCGAGGCTCCAGCCGATGAGCTTCTTCTCGATGGGCAATAGCGGCTCGTAGGCGGCGTTGCCGAGCTCTGTCTTCAGGTCGGGCTTCGGGGATGGCGTGTTCATGAGCGTATTCCTCAGCCGGCCAGCGGCGGCTTGATACCGGCGAAGAAGATCCACGAGATCACCAGCCCGACCCAGATCACGAAGCCGAACAGGCTGACGACGTAGACCGCGGCGAGGCGACCGATGCCGGCCTGCCAGAGCCGATTGAAGTTCGACATCACGCCGATCGAGAAGAACGTCAGGATGAAGAAGATCACGCGGAACGCGTTGGCCGAGGTGACGGTGGCGGTGAGCTGCGCCGCGCCGGCCTTGGGCAGCGTCAGCACCAGAACGAGCGTGACGCCGAAGGTCAGCGCAAAGCCCAGGATGAACTTGGGAAAGCGCTGCCAGATCTCGACCGCGCGCGCCTCCTCGCCCGGCACCACGTTGATGTAGCGCGTCCAGATGAAGGCGAGGATGAAGGACCAGACGCCGATGAACACGTCGATGAAAATCTTGATCGCCGCCGTGGTGCCGAGGATCCAGCCGGGCTGGTAGTTGATGCCCGCCGCCGAGTTCTTGGCCAGCAGCAGCGCCTCGGTGATGCCGCCGGCGGCCACCGCGCCGCCATCGGTCTTCACCGCCAGCCCCATCCAGGCGGCGGCGACGAGCGGTTCCTTCCACAGGAAGGCCTGCGCCAGGAACGGCAGGATCAGCACCTCGACCACGGCAAAGATCACCACCAGCGAGGAGACCAGCACCGGGATGATCGGCCGCGCTCGGATCGCGCCGCCCGTCGCCACCGCCGCGGCGACGCCGCAGATCGAGATGCCCGAGGCCAGAGGCACCGCCCATTCCCGGTTGAAGCCGAACCAGCGCCGGGCGACGTAGTACACGACAGCCCAATAGATCAGGTAGGCCTCGATGATCGCCGCCACGCCCCGCAGCACGATCGTCGAGGCGAAGGAGAGCTTGCCGCCGATCGTCACCGCCAGGAAGGCGCCGAGCAGCACGATGGCGACCTTGATGTAAAGCTCCGGCCGGATCGCCTCGCCGAGCCATTCCGCGAAGCGCGGGAACACGTTGGCGACGACGAGCCCGGCGAGCAGCGCCACGATGAAGCCGCCCTCGTTCGTGAGGCGCAGCGACCAACCGATGCCGAACTTCTTGTAGTCTGCCGGCAGCACCACGGCAAAATGCGCCCAGCTGCCCAGGGTCCAGGCGGCATAGGCGATGAAAAAGGCCACGGTGAAGCGCAGTGCGAAGCGGCCGGCCTGAAACCCCATGGCGACACCGGTGGCGGTGAGCACCACAAGCAGCGACAGGTAGGTGAGCGCCAGGCTGAGGCCGCCACTCAGCGCCGCGTAGCTTTTCGCCGTCGGCTTCAAGGCGGCCGTTATGTTCATCCACACCGAGGTGGATACAACCCAACCCAGCAGATCGATGCCGCCAAGCCCCGCGAGCGCCAGAGCAACGACGAGCGCCCCGACGACGAGCGCCGCCCAATCCTCTGTCAGGGTGGCGCGGGGTGTCGGGGCGGAAAGGGCGATGTCGGACAATGTGGCGGCTCTTCGACTATTGGGAGCGAACCTACGCGAGCCGGGTGCGGCCGAGCCATGGAATTGATCGGGCCTCTTCACCGCGCGGAGGAGATGCTTCTTCCCTCAGGGCCGCCGAAAGCACGCGATCTTTCCAAAGCCTTCGATCAGGCCCGGCTCGAACGGCGTCGGCCCGGTGTCGCGTTCGGCGAGGTGGCGATGGGCATCGCTCGGCGTCATCACGCTTATGTCGTCTTCGCTGAAGCCGAACTCGCGTAAGTCTGCCCTCTGCCGACGCGTGATGAGGAGCGGGATGCGCTTCGAAGACCCCGGCTCGTCGTCGTCCTTGTTCGCCATCGGCAATCCAGTGCGCAGTCGAGCGCTTCTATAATCTCTCCCGGTCGCGGAAACCGCACCTCTCGCGTCACGAACCCTACCGTACGGTCGCGGGCATCACCGCGGATAGGGCGACGGCTCGGCGCCGAGCATCGAGGCGATGTCCGGCTCGACGGGCGTCGCCTTGTCGCCTTCCCCGCCCGGCTTGTCGATGAAATTCACGGGAATGCCGGGCTGCACCAGCGAGGCCAGCTCCTGCGCGTTCCAGTTCGTCAGCCGGACGCAGCCGTGGGAATGCGTCTTGTCGATCTTGGAGGGATCGGGCGTGCCATGGATGCCGTAGGTCGGCTTGGTCAGCGCGATGAAGGCGGCGCCGACGGGATTGTTGGGGCCGGGCGGCAGGATCAGCTTGTTGACGTTCTTGCCCTGCTGGAAGTTCTTCTTGGGATCGTAGGTGTAGGTCGGGTGCGGAGCGATGCCGCGCACCGCCCACGAGCCCGACGGCGAGGGCAGCTCGTCGCTGCCGATGGTGGCGGGATAGGCGACGATCAGGTTGCCGTCGGCATCGTAGGCCTGCACTTGGCCGCGTACCTTGTCGACGTCGAGGCGGGCGATCTGCGAGGCGATCGGCAGCGCGCCGTCGACCTGCGCCACCACGATGCGGTTGCCGGCTACGGCCATGTCGACGCCGGGGTTGAGCGCCTTGAGGAAGCGCTTGTCCATATGGAAACGCTCGCCGAACATCTCCTCGGCCGAGCGGTAGCCGAGATCGGGCATCTTGGCCTCCTCGGCGTAGTCCGGCGAAAGGTCGGGGTAGAACGGGCCGACCACGTCCTGCGCGGTGATCGTGTAGGTGCCGAGCACCACGGCGGCCCCGTCGCCGCCGAGTTCGTCCCAAACGCGGCGGGTGAGTTTGCCGTCGACCGGCAGCCCGCGCACCGTTTCGAAGGTCGCCACCGCCTTGGCGACGTTGGAGCCCCAGCGTCCATCGATCACGCCCGGCGGAGCATGGTCGCGGTCGAGCAGGATCTCGGCCTTGAGCACCACAGGGTCGATCGCTTTCGAGGTCTCGCTGATGCGGGCGAAGCGCGCGCCGTTGATCGCCTCGTCCTTGGCGCCGGCGCTGTCCTCCACGGTGAGCGCGATGTGGCGCCCGCCCAGCACGCCCGCCTTGTTCACCGCGTCCAGCTGCAGCAGCAGGCCCTCGCGGCCGTCGAGAAAACCAAGGCGGACGATGTA
>CAXTQM010000020.1:0-14510 GCA_964246205.1 uncultured Beijerinckiaceae bacterium
CGGCAAGCCACGGGCGCGGCGGGGGCGGCGCCGGGCGCCAGGCTGGCGAGCATCGCGGCGAGCAGCATCTGCGCGACGGCGTGGCGTGAGTTTCTGCGCATGCTCGGCCGAACGGTGAACCGGCAGGATCGCGCGCCCTGGTTTATTTTCCGTGCGTGCACGCGCGACCATGCTCGTGTCGACTTTCAGACGCAGCTGATTGCCGACCCCGATGCCGGGTGGCTCGATCTCTCATGCCCATTGCACTGAGACCCTGATAGGGAGAGCATCGTTTTCGAGGCGGGACGCTTCGTTCGCGAACGCCGGGAGGATCACTGGAGCGATGGGACGGCCACGGGAGTTCTGCCTGCAGGACGCATTGGAGAAGGCGCTGGAGGTGTTCTGGCGGCGCGGCTTCGAGGGTGCCTCGATGGCCGAACTCACGGCCGCCATGGGCATCACCAAACCGAGCCTCTACGCCTGCTACGGCAACAAGGAAGAGTTGTTCCGCAAGGCGCTCGACCTTTACGACCGCAAGTACATGGGCTTCATGCGCGAGGCGCTGGAAGCCGCCACGTCGCGCGAGGTAGTGGCGGCCATCCTGCTCGGCATGGTGCGCTCGACGACGGCCGACGGCCAGCACCCTCCGGGCTGCATGAGCTTGAACGGCGCGCGGGCCTGCTCCGCAGCGGCCGACCCGATCAAGGAAGAAACGCTGCGGCCTTGCAAGATTTTCGAGGGCCAGCTGGCCCGCAGGCTCGATCGCGCGCTCGCCGCCGGCGACCTGCTGCCCGGCAGCGACCCGGACGCGCTGGCGAGCTTCGTGATGACGGTGGCATCGGGCATCGCCTTCCAGGCCGCATCCGGCGTCTCGGGCGCGTCGCTCCGAACCTCGGCCGAGCTGGCCCTGCGCGCATGGCCCGCCACTCCTTCCGCCGCATCGCACAAACTCTCGGCTTGATCCCCGACGCGTGGCGCCGCATATCGTACCGGTCGGTAGAGAAGAGAACGAGGTCGGCATGACGCGAGAGGTCGAGGACGCACAGGACGCGGTCGCCACGTCTTCGCCGATGGAGCGCCCGGCGCGCCGCCGTCGGCTCCGCACTCTCCTCGTCGCCGTTGCGGCCATCGCCGTCGCCGCCGTCGCCATCCGCATGGTGACCGCGCCCGTTCCGCAGGCAACAGCGCCCGTCATGGCGCCACCCAAGGTCGTCGTCGCCACACCGCTCAAGCAACGGCTCGCGACCTGGACCAGCTTCACCGGCCAGTTCTCCGCGGTAGACCGCGTCGAGATCCGCGCCCAGGTGAGCGGCTACCTGACCGAGATCCACTTCTCCGATGGCCAGCTGGTGAAGAAGGGCGACCCGCTGTTCGTGATCGACCCGCGACCCTACGACATCGCGCTGGCCACCGCCCGGGCCCAGGTCGCCACCGCCGAGGCGGCGCTGAAGCTCTCGGGCCAGCAGCTCGACCGCACCAGCAGCCTGGTCGGCAGCAGCTTCGCCTCGCGCGAGACGCTCGACCAGCGCACCGAACAGCGCCTGGCCGCCGAGGCCGCGCTCGACGGGGCCAAGGCCGCGGTGCGCAAGGCCGAGCTCGACGTGGGCTGGACCCGCATCACCTCGCCGATCTCCGGCCGCATCGGCCGCCATCTCGTCTCGATCGGCAACCTCGTCGTCGGCGGCGAGGGCGGTGGCGCCACGACCATGCTGACGACCATCGTCTCGCAGGATCCGATCTTCCTCGACTTCGACATGGGCGAGACGGATTATGTCGCCTACGAGCGCTTCCTGCACCGGCCGCACGGCGGCCGCGGCATCGACAAAAGCGTCGACATCGAGCTGTCGGACGAGAGCGGCTGGCAGCACCACGGCACGCTCGACTTCCTCGACAACGAGATGGACCGCTCCTCGGGCACGCTGCACGCCCGCGCCACCGTGCCCAACCAAGACCTCTTCATCGCCGCCGGCGAGTTCGCGCGGCTGCGCGTGCCGACGGCATCGCCGGCCGAAACGCTGCTCATTCCAGAAGCGTCGATCAGCACCGATCAGTCGCGCACGCTGGTCATGACCGTGACGCCCGACGGCTCGGTGGTGCCCAAGGTCGTCGCGATCGGCGAGCCGGTCGGCGAGCTGCGCATCGTCAAGAGCGGTCTGAAGCCCGACGATCGCGTCATCATCGACGGGCTGATGTTCGCGCGACCGGGCGGCAAGGTCACGCCGCAGTCAGGCACCATCGCGCCCACGCCCGACCAGGGCTGACGCCATGCGCCTTTCGCACTTCTTCATCGAGCGGCCGATCTTCGCCGTGGTGGTGAGCCTCTTCATCACCATCATCGGCGCGGTGGCCTACATCGCCCTGCCGATCGCCCAGTATCCCGAGATCGCGCCGCCGACGATCCAGGTCACCGCGAGCTATCCCGGCGCCTCGGCCGAGGTCGTCGCCAACACCGTGGCGACGCCGCTGGAGCAGCAGATCAACGGCGTCGAGAACATGCTCTACTTCACGAGCCAGTCGACCGGCGACGGCAACCTGCTGCTCACCGTCACCTTCCGGCTCGGCACCGACCTCGACACCGCGCAGGTGCTCACCCAGAACCGCGTCGCCATCGCCACGCCGCGGCTGCCCGACGTGGTGCAGCGCCTCGGCATCACCGTGAAGAAGGCCTCGCCCGACCTCCTGATGGTGATCCACCTGCTGTCGCCCGACGGCTCGCGCGACCAGCTCTACATGTCGAACTACGCGACGCTGCACATCCGCGACGCGCTGAGCCGCCTGGAGGGCGTCGGCGACGTCCAGGTGTTCGGCTCCCACGACTACGCCATGCGCATCTGGCTCGATCCGGACAAGGCGGCGGCCCGCGACCTCACCGGCGGCGAGATCGTGGCCGCGCTGCAGGCGCAGAACGTGCAGGTTTCGGCCGGCGTACTCGACCAGCCGCCGGTGTCGCGCCCCGGCGCCTTCCAGCTCAACGTCAAGACGCTGGGACGGCTGACCGACCCTTCGCAGTTCGCCGACGTCATCGTGAAGTCCGACGGCCAGGGCCGCGTCACCCGGGTGCGCGACGTCGGCTACGTCGAGCTCGGCGGCCTGAACTACGGCGCCAACGGCTACCTCGACGGGCTCGCCGCCGTGCCGCTGCTGATCTATCAGCAGCCCGGCACCAACGCGCTGGCCATGGCCGAGCGCGTCAAGGCGGCCATGGCGACGATGTCGAAGCAGTTCCCGCCGGGGCTGAAGCACGAGATCGTCTACGACACCACGATCTTCATCTCGCAGTCGGTCACGGAGGTGCTCCACACCATCCTCGAAGCGATCGGCCTCGTCGTGGTGGTCGTGATCGTCTTCCTGCAGACCTGGCGGGCCTCGATCATCCCCATCGTGGCGATCCCGATCTCGCTCGTCGGCACCTTCACCGTGCTCGAAGCGTTCGGTTTGTCGCTGAACAATCTTTCGCTGTTCGGCCTGGTGCTGGCGGTCGGCATCGTGGTCGACGACGCCATCGTGGTGGTCGAGAACGTCGAGCGCAACATCGCCGCCGGCCTGACCCCGCGCGAGGCGGCGCATCGCACCATGGACGAGGTCGGCGGCGCGCTGATCGCCATCGCGCTGACGCTCTGCGCCGTATTCGTACCCTCGGCCTTCATCTCCGGCATTTCGGGCCAGTTCTTCCGCCAGTTCGCCGTGACCATCGCCGCCTCGACCATCGTCTCGGCGTTCGTCTCGCTGACGCTGAGCCCGGCGCTGTGCGCGCTGCTGTTCAAGCCGCATGTCGCGCATCACGAGCGCCGCGTGCCGCTGATCGCGCGTCCTGTGGTGTTCTTCTTCGATGCCTTCAACGCAGCCTTCGATTGGCTGTCGAACGGCTATGGTCGCCTCGTCTCACGCATGGTGCGGCTCGCCGCCCTGGTGCTGATCGTTTACGCCGGGCTGATCGGGCTGACCGCCGTGCAGTTCTCGCGCGCGCCGACCGGCTTCATCCCCGACCAGGACCTTGGCTACCTCATCACCGTGGTGCAACTGCCGCCCGGCGCCTCGCTGGAGCGCACCGACAAGGTGATCCGCGAGGCCAGCGAGATCCTGAAGACCGTGCCCGGCGTCGAGCACGAGGTGGCCTTCGCCGGCTTCGACGGCGCCACCTTCACCAACGCATCCAACGCCGGCGCCATCTTCGCCGGTCTCGCGCCGTTCGAGGAGCGCGTCGGCAAGGGGCTGACCATGCCGGTGATCCTTGCCGACATCCGCAGGAAGCTCTCCGGCATCAAGGAGGCCTTCATCATCGCCATTCCGCCGCCGCCGGTGCCGGGGCTCGGCACGGCCGGCGGCTTCAAGATGATGCTGGAGGACCAGAAGAGCCTCGGGCCACGCGCGCTCTCCGCGGCGGCGCAGACGATGGCTGCCGAGGCCAACAAGGTGTCGGGCATGGCGCAGGTGTTCACGCCGTTCTCGACCGGCACGCCTAGCATCTACGCCGACATCGATCGGGTGAAGGCCGAGAAGCTGGGGGTGCCGCCGACCCGGGTGTTCGAGGCCATGCAGGTTTATCTGGGCTCCGCCTACGTCAACGACTTCAACTATCTCGGCCGCACCTACGAGGTGCTGGCGCAGGCCGACGGCCGCTTCCGCAACACGGTCGAGGACATCGCCCACCTCAAGACCCGCAACAATGCCGGAGCCATGGTGCCGATCGGCTCGGTGGCGAGCATGCACCGCACCTCCGACCCCTATCGCGTGCCGCGTTATAACCTCTACCCCGCCGCCGAGGTGCAGGGCGGCACGGCGCCGGGCTTCGCCTCGAGCTACGGCCTGCAGGTGATGGCCAAGATCGCCACCGAGCGCCTGCCGCAGGGCATGGGCTACGAGTGGACCGACCTCGCCTACCAGCAGACGGTGGCCAAGAACACGACGCTGCTGATCTTCGCGGCCAGCGTCTTCTTCGTGTTCCTGGTGCTCTCGGCGCAATACGAGAGCTGGAGCCTGCCGCTCTCCGTGGTGCTGATCGTGCCGATGTGCCTGCTGGCGGCGGTGACCGGGCTGATCTACCGCGCGATGAACGTCGACATCCTGGCGCAGATCGGCTTCGTCGTGCTCGTCGGCCTCGCCGCGAAGAATGCCATCCTCATCGTCGAGTTCGCCAAGCAGGCGGAGGAGCGCGGCGAGACGCCGGCCGAGGCCGCGACCCAGGCGGCGCGCACGAGACTCCGGCCGATCCTGATGACCTCGTTCGCCTTCATCCTCGGCGTGATCCCGCTGCTGCTCGCCACCGGCGCCGGCGCCGAGATGCGGCAGACGCTCGGCACCACCGTGTTCTTCGGCATGCTCGGGGTGACCGGTTTCGGCCTGATCTTCACGCCGGTGTTCTACACCACCGTGCAGCGGCTGTTCTCGAAAGCCGCTCGTGCGTTGCCCATCCGGTCGGACGCAAGCCTCCCCGCAAGGCCCTCGTGATCGTCGCGCGCAGCTTTCCGCGAAAACATCGAGGTGTGTGTTGCGCTTGGCAGGCTTCCCGTGCACGGCGAAATTGAGAATACCGCCACTATAAAGAGCCGAGGAGAAGATCGCCCTCGCAAACGAGCCGGGCTATGCTGCTTGGGCGCAGCAATCCGCCGCCAATGATGCTTACAGAAGACAATCTGCGAGGTCGGGTCATGATCTTCGATGGCAATGGGTTACGTGCGGCGGTCATCCTGACCGCTTTCGCCGGGACTCCTTTGGCGTGGATCCAGACCGCCAGCGCAAGAGGCGGCGGTGGCTTCGACGAGGACGGTGGAGGCGCCGGCACGCCGGGCGCGGGCGCAGGCGCAGGGGCTGCCGGTGGCGAACGCGTCGTTCCGAGCGGCACGAAGAGCCCGACAGACGCGGCTGCAAGGAGCGGCGCCGAGGACGCCGCTCGTCCCGGCAAGGCACCGGTGGACGGCACGCCCGCCAAAGCCCGCTAGCCTTTGTCGGGTCTGTGGATGGACTCCACAGACCGATGGCGTCTTGCACCACGATGACTTCGTGTCAGAATTGACCGTGGACGCGTACGGCGCCGACGTTCACCGGACCACGCTGCGGGTTGTAGGCAGGGTGGTCGATCAGCTGGTAATCGAAGCTCAACTTCACAGCGGAAGACAAAGACAAGCTGTAATAGGTCTCGAAAATCTGCTCCAGTTTCGTCGACGGCAATTGGCCGTCGCCGATCAGGATGCCGTCGCCGCCAGCCGCGAGATAGGCGGCATGCACGGGGGCAAGGCCGTTCAGAACTCCAGCGATGCCCCAGGTGTCGTCCGGGCGGCCCCATCGCTTGCCTGCGATGGATAGGCCGCCCGAGACCGTGCGGTCGATGTCGGTGAAATCCCAAGGCTCGACGCTGCCATCGGTGTAGCCGGCGCGTGCGAACAGCCCGACATCGTCGGTCACGCCCTGCTCCAGATTGACGCTGATGCCAGGTCTGGGCTGGTAGTGGCGGACAGCAGCGAGGGCATTGCTGGCATCGAGCCCAGTCGCATCGGCAAGCGTCAGCGCGTCGCCGAACGTGCCGGCCCTTCCCAGGCTGACGAAGCCGGTGAGCTTGATCTTGCCTGGCTTATCCTTGAGCGAGTAGCGCTCCTCGACCTCCGCGAGAGCTTGCACCTGACGGAAGGTCGGATCGAGGCCGTAGGCCGTGGCATTGTCGGCGCCGCCGGCCGGTGTTTGCGAAAGGTCGAAGAGGCCGGCGCGAAAGGCGAAGCTTTCCGTGTACAGCTCCGCCGTGGCGCCATAGGAGTAACCCCAGGCGTCACCCGCGTAATCGAAAGTGCCCGCGTTGATGAGCGACCAATTCAGGAAGTCCAGTTTCGGATTGTTGGCGTATTTGTTGGTGTCGAAGACATCGGCGGCCGAGAACTTACCGATGGTCAGCACCAGACGGTTAGCCGTCTGCGTCTGCGCGAACTGATTGATGTCGGCCTCGACGTCCTGGCTTGCGCCGCCGAGATTGATGGTATCGCGCACGAAATAACGCTGTACGCGCGTATAGGGATAGGACTTGCCGAGCTTATACGATTCGCCGCTGGGGAAGCCGGCGGCTCCATGGGTGTTGCCCAGGCCGAAGCCCTGGTCGACTTCGGGGTTGATCCAGAATTCGGCTCCCTTCCAAAGCTTGAGCCCGCCGTAGAGAGTGACATCCGTCGTCTGGTCGATCGAAGACATGCCGGGCAGGCTGTTGTCGCCCATGTAGGGCGAACGGATGGTGGGATAACCCTGCGCCACCTCGGTCGCCTGCACGTGAAAGGCCGTGCGGTCGGCGAGCAGGGTCGACAGGCCGTTCGAGCCGGCCGACGCGCCGGCGTCGCCGAAGCGGTAGTTCAGTCCGGCACGCACCTCGGATTTGGTGAGGCTCGAGTTGACCCGCTGCCCTGCCGTCTGGAACGTCGCGCCTGTGGAGCCGAAATCGGTGAACAGGTATTCGAGCTTGCCAGTCCAGTGGGGCGCGATGGGCACCTCGACACCAGCGCCACCGGCGAAACCGATGCGCCATTGATAGGGGTAGTCGGCGTTGCCGGTCGCAATCTGCGACAAAGCGAGTTGATCGCGCGTCCAGGCGAAACCACCGGTCGTGTACAACAGGGTGTCGCCCAGCGCGTAGCCGATCCGGCCGCGTATCGTGCCGAAGGCGAGCAGATTGTCGCTGTACACCTGGTTGCCGAGCGAGGGCGAGGTGAAGGCCCTTTCGCCGCCGATGCCGTAGCCGGCAAGGTTGGGGAATGCCGGAAACGAGGTGTCCGCCTCGATACCGAGGACGAGGCGGTTCTTCAGCATGACGTTGTAGCCGGCGGTGAAGCCGCCGAAGAAGCTGCCGGCCTCGTTGAAGGTGTTCAGCGTCTGCTGCAGGTTGACGGAACCTGCGGCATCGGGCGTGCGGAAACCCGAGTTCGCCCAGGCCTGCCCGACGTGACCACCGAGATAGGCGCCCGTCCAGTCATACGGTCCGGCAGCGAGGGTCGGAGGCTTGAGGTCCGCGGCGTCGGCCGAGCGACACGAGAGCAGCGTGGCCAGCGCTGTGCCGATGACGCAACCCACTCTTACATTTCGCAAGCGATGCGCACTGGCAGTGTCCGCAACGCCAGCCAACCGGTCCGGAGTCTCACGATGCGATAAGGTGACGTTGCTGGCAGGTCTCATCAAGGTTCGTCCGGGCGGCGAGTGTATCCTCCGCAAAAGTTGCTTCGTATCTCCTGCACACACAATTTCTTTGATCTATGACCGCAGCAGCTGAAAACGATTCTCAACTGCATGGCCGCGCCTGTGGTTTGGCCGACGAGCCGGCGCGCCTACCCGTGCGTGGTGCAACGCGTCCTGTCGGAGGCCTCCGCGGTCAAGGCGGGAGGATGGCGTCGAGCTGCGCGAGCGCCTCGGCGGTCGTCATCAGCAGCAGTCCGTCCCAGTTGAAGGCGCCTTCGTGCTGGTGTTCCTGCCGGCACCGCACCTCGGTGTAGGACTGCCCCTTCATCTGCGCCAGCGTCCAGAAGAAGACGTCGGGCATCCGGCAGGGCACCATCGCGATGATCCGCGCCGAAGCCGGCGCGAAGGCGAAATTCGTGAGTCCGGCGCCGCAGACCCCGGCCACGACCTCGGCGTGCTTGAACAGGGCGATCTGGCGGCGCAACGACAGCGAACCAGGCGAGACGATCAGCCAGCCCCTGGCCTCCAGCGCCCGGCAGAGCCCAGGCTCGTCTTGCATACTGCGCAACGCGCCGGCGCGGCTGACCCAAAGCCGACGGGGGGCCGCGGCCGGCACTCGCGAGGCCATAGCGTCCAGCGCCGCCGAGGCGATCGGGGAGTAGGCGCCGCCGTGATGGCTCAAGCCGCGGGTCAGGACCAGGCGCTGATAGCGTTGCGGCATGTCGCCGAGGCCCCACCGGATTCGCTTCGGGTCGATGCCCAATAGTTCGATCGAATCACGGACCACCGCCGTCATGGACGCGGCGAGGTCGACGATGGGCAGCCGCAGATACCAATCGGATGCGAGACGTTCGCGAAAAAGAAAGGCGATTGGCGCCATCTCGATCAGCCAGTGGCCGTAGTTGATGATGCCGATCTTCTCGCAAAGCAGCGTCGTGCCGGCGATCGACCTGCCCGCCCCGTCGTCGAGATAATTGCGGACCTTGAGCGCGGCTCGCTCGATCTGGCGTGCCGACGTCTGATGCGCGCTAGCCGAGCACAATCGGCCCGCCATGTCGAAGACGAGGCCGTCTCCTACGACGATCACGTCGTCGAGGAGATGACAGGCGATCGCGCCCGCGGGCTGTTGCGTGCCCCAGAGCGACCCGAGCATCGAGCCGAGTTCGCGCGGCATGGTGTCGGAGCCGATGACGACGGGCGGCCTGGTCGCGAGCGCAGGGCTCGGGATCGTCTCGAAGCACGATCCCAGGTCGAGCTCAAATCGCTCGGCGGTCAGGATCGCGTCGGCGACGCGCCCTTCGGCGCGACCGTAGCGATCGAAATGGGCCCGACCGGACTCGAATTGCCCTTTGTAGACAGCCTGCGCGACATCGGGATAGCGCTCGAGGTAGCTCCCCTCGTCGAAGTCTTGGACACTCATGGGCGCTCCCCGGACGTTGTGTTCAAGTCGGGACGATGTAGAGCCCGAATAGGCGTGCGGCCCCGGCTCTTACGCCATCGCCGCCGGACGCGTTTCGAGGACGAACTCCCAGGCGCGATCGACCTCCCTCAGCAACTCGTCCTTGTCGACCTCCCAGGTCGTGAAATGGATCGCATCGACCCGGTCCGGGTCGAGGCAGCGGCCCATGACGCAGCGGTAGCGGATTGCTTTCAACGCGGCGAGGCGCCGGTAGCACCAGTTGCAATAGCTATCCATCATCAGCTCGATGACGACGGTGCCCGGGCGCGAGAAGCCGATGTTGGTCAGCCCGGCACCATGAGGCGCCACGATGATATCGGCATTGCGGAACAATCGGATCTGTTCGGCCACCGTCAGCGTTTCTAGGCGGACGGGCACGAACTCGGACAGGGCGGCGATGAGTTCGTCCTCGTTGGTCAACTGCCGGAGCGGCGATCCTCGTCTGTCGATGAAAATCCTGCGATGCGTCTCGCCGCGCACGTCGACGGCCGACTCGAGGCGCGCGAAAGCCTTGCGCAACAAGGTCGGATGATAATCGAAGAGGCCGTGGAGGCTGGAGGGTTGGATCAGATCGTCGACACAAAAACTTTCGTGAGGTTTGACCTCCCTCTTCTCCACACCGCTCGGTAAGCCGAACAGGTCCAGCATCTCGGGAACGCGGACGCCGGTCGAGGGATAGAGGACGCGGTCGATCTTGGGCCAGACCTCGTCGGGCACAAGCACCAGCCTGGCGACGGCGTCGATCAACGCATGCCAGTAGCTTTCCGCGGCGCCGACGAGGATCGAGACCGTCGTTCCCTCCAGCGTCGCGGGCATGCCGAGATCGAGCTCCGCCGAGCCCGCGACCATGCGATAGCGGTGGCGGTGCGGCTCCGTGTGCCAGAGCGTCTCGGCGATCACGTGCCGACCGACGCCGACGATGCCGACAGAGCCAAGGACGACGGCGTTCGTGATCTCGATGCAGCTCGGCGCCCACGAGGTGTAGCCCTTCTGAGTCCAGGGCTGATGCACCGTGTTCTCGCGAATGCGGAAGCGCTCGGGATCGAGGGTCACGCTCTCCACCTCGACGGGTTCGCCGGCGAAGGACGCGATCAGCGCGACGCCGTCCTCGACGATCCCCCGCGACAGCTCATTGTAATGGACCGGCACCAAACTGATCGATTCCGGGAGGCGGTCGTGCATGGCGCTGATTCCGACTGGGAAAAACGACCCGCGCTCGCCGTCGCGCCCGGCGACGATCGCCGCGCATTGATCGGACGTCCTCGACCAGGACAGGCCGCGGAGGTCGACCGGCATCATCGAGGGGGTCGCGCGCGTGCCGACCCCGTGGTCGTTGCCCTGGTAGGCCGTCGCGAAGAGCCCGCAGGCTTTCTGGCGGTGGGTGGCGATCGCGTTCGTCTCAAGGTGCAGGCCTGCCGTGAACAGCAAGGCGCGCACGATCGCCGAACGGCTGGCCAGGCTCCCGTAGAGACCGACGAGGAGGTCGCGCGACAGGTTCGTGGCGGTTGCGCAGATCGCGTAGGCGCACGCGGTCATGCCGACGTCCTCGAGCATGAAGGCGCCCAGCAGTAGGTTGGTCTCGTTGAAGAAGGCATCGAAGGACTGGTCCTCCCGCAGAAGGCCGGCGCCCCTCGCCATGGCATTGAAACTGCTGGTGAGATCGATGGTCGACGCCCTGTACGGGCTTTCGCTCGCACCGGCGAGAAAGCGGCGGAGCAGCGCGATGTGAGACGAGGCGTCGCGCGAGGCCTCTTCCACGAAGGCGCCGACGATCGGGTTGGCGAAGTCGACCTGCCGACCGCCCTTCACCGCGCCCGCGTCCTCGCCCCTGACCTCGGCGGACAGCCCCCGGCCGTTCAGCGCGCGCCCGTAGAATTCGGCGAAGAGGTATTCGAAATCGAGGAGCAGGCCGAGGTGCTTACGTTCCTCCCGATCCATCATTCCGCCGGCTCTCCTCCGCATGATCGGCGCACGAGCTGCCTAGGTCGCGAGGCCGGCGTGGCGTGACCAGCGTCTATCACCGCGAAACTTTTCGGTCGATAGGTCCGCAAGGGTGCGGGCGGGCCGGGCAGAGAACGCGAAAACCGGCCGCAACGGATCGCAGCCGGTTTTCGTGACGCCTTGAAGCGCGAGTGTCCAGTCAAGAAAATGGCCGGCCGAGCAACGAAGCTCGACCGACCACCGGTTGTCGGTTCTGAACGGCCTAGAAGGCCATGTTGATGCCCGACGGGAAGAACAGGCCAGGCGTCGCGCCATTGCTGGTGTTGCCGTAAACGACGTTCAGAACCTGCGGCACCGTACGGTCCCACGCAATAGCCTGACCGTCGGCGTCGAGGATCGAAGGAGCGGCGGTGGTGCCGACGCCGTGATCGTTGTTCTGGAAGGGCGTGCCCGCCACGCCGGTGAGCTTCTGGCGCAGGAAGGAGATGGCCTGCGTCTGGCTGGCAGCGCCGGCGGCGAAGAGCGCGGTGCGCACGATGCCGGCGTGGTAGGCCTCGGTGGCCATAATGCCCGACGCCTTGTCGAGGTAGGTCTTGTTGGTGATCGAGGTCAGCGCGCCATGGTAGGCGGTGACACCGACGTCCTCGAAGATATAGGAGGCGAGCAGGAAGCCGAGATCGGAGGGAAGCGCCTTGCCGTCCAGGGTGCCGGTGAAGGGGTTGAAGGAGGTCGTGGCGAGACCGGCGGCGATGGCTGCCGTGTTGAAGCTGTTGAAGAGGTCGAGGTTCGGCATCGAGATCGGAACGGCGCCGGTAGCGGCGATGGCGGCGCGCAGGAATTCGACGTGCAGCGTCTCTTCATTCGCGAGTTCGACCGCATAGGCCTGGTTGATCGCGCTGGAGAAGGTCGTCTGGCTGCCACCGGTGATCGTGCCGGGATTGCCGCCGCGATCCGAGCCGGACAGGCCCTGGCCGAACGCCGCAAGACGGTAGAAGCTTGCCTCGAGATATTCGAGGTTGAGGGCGAAGGTCAGGATCTGGATGTCGACCGGAGCCGTCGCCGAGGCGGGGGTGGTCGCGGCAGCCATGCCGAGGCCGCCAGCGGCAGCACCAGCGGCGCCGTAGCCGAGACCCTTGAGGAACGTGCGACGTCCCGACTTGGTGAGCAGATCGCGCTCCGTCGTCGCTTCGACTTCCGTGGTCATGGTGGTCTGCCTCCCCGAGGTGCAAAAAAGGGGCATGAAGTGCCCGCCGCCTTTATAGAGAAGCCGACGGAAGAGGCAACAGTGAAGAAGGATAGGAACCGAAAAGATAAGACCGGAAAAGATTGCCGGCTGTCGAATACCTACGGAAACAACGTCGTAGGTCAAGAAAAGATTATCTGACGCAGAGCTGCTTTAAGCGCCGCTCGATATCCGGCTGCAGCGATCTCGGCTTGACGATCGCCGCCTCTCACGCGGTCGAGCCTTGTTTCATCGCGATATCGACGGCTCGACTTCCTCCGACAGGCCCGAGATGCTATGGACGCCGCCTTTCGACAACCCTCAGAACTCATGCCCAAGCGACCGGCCGCAACCCACCTGCCGAGCCTGAATTTCCTGTTGCTCTGCCTGCTGTTCTCCGGCGTTGGCGCTGCGCTGTGGCACGGGCTGGTCGGAGGTCAGGCGGCGGTGCTGGTGTTCGTGATCGTCGGCTGGATCGTCAGCCTCTGCCTGCACGAGTTCGCCCACGCCATCGTCGCCTACAAGGGCGGCGACTTCGCGATCCCGGCCACCGGCTATCTCACGCTCGACCCGTTGAAATACGCCGATCCCTTCCTGTCGATCGTGCTGCCGCTGATCTACATCGCCATCGGCGGCTTCGGCCTGCCCGGCGGCTCGGTCTGGGTGCGCCACGGCAACCTGCGCAGCCGCGCCTGGGACTCCGCCGTCTCGGCCGCCGGGCCTCTCACCAATGTGCTCTTCCTGCTGATGCTCGGCCTGCTCTACGCGCTCGCGCCGCGCGGCGCCGAGACCACCACCGACATCCAGGCGGCGCTGGCGGTCTCGGCCTATTTCCAGGCCACCGCCATCGTCCTCAACCTGCTGCCTATCCCCGGGCTCGACGGCTTCGGCATCATCCGGCCCTGGCTGCCGGGGCACGTCCAGGCCGTCGGCAACGCCATGGCGGCCGGCGCCGGCCTGATGCTGATGCTGCTGGTGCTCAACGTGCCCGCGGCCAGCCGCTTTATCTTCCGGGCCGGCTACCACGTCACCGACACCGTCGGCATCGACGCCGACGACATCTACGCCGGCAGCCGCTTCCTGCGGTTCTTCTGACCGCCGCCCCGCGCGGCAACCCCGTCCTTCCCTCCACCCCGGCGCCCTGCTAGGCCGCGTCATGGCCTCCGCACCGCTCACCAACATCCGCAACTTCTCGATCGTCGCCCATATCGATCACGGCAAGTCGACGCTCGCCGACCGCCTGATCCAGAGCACCGGCACTGTGGCGCTGCGCGACATGGGCGAGCAGATGCTCGATTCCATGGACATCGAGCGCGAGCGCGGCATCACCATCAAGGCCCAGACGGTGCGGCTCGAGTACAAGGCCGCCGACGGCCTCGTCTACATCCTCAACCTCATGGACACGCCCGGCCACGTCGATTTCGGCTACGAGGTGTCGCGCTCGCTCGCCGCCTGCGAGGGCTCGCTGCTGGTGGTCGACGCCTCCCAGGGCGTGGAAGCCCAGACGCTGGCGAACGTCTACGCCGCCATCGACGCCGGCCACGAGATCGTGCCCGTGCTGAACAAGATCGACCTGCCGGCCGCCGAGCCCGAGCGCGTCAAGCAGCAGATCGAGGACGTCATCGGCATCGACGCGTCCGACGCCGTGCCGATCTCGGCCAAGACCGGCATCGGCATCGACCTCGTGCTGGAGGCCATCGTCACCCGCCTGCCCGCGCCCAAGGGCGACCCCGCCGCCCCGCTCAACGCGCTGCTGGTCGACTC
>CAXTQM010000021.1:0-14213 GCA_964246205.1 uncultured Beijerinckiaceae bacterium
GCGGGGGCGCGTACACCGGCGGAGCGCGACGCGAAGGCAGATCGGCGGCGAAAGCGGTGGTGGAGAGCAGGGCGAGAGCCAGGGCGCTCGCGACGGACTTGATGTGCATTGTCTTCCCCTCAGAAGCGATGTGACCGTTAAACGTGCCGAGTGGGGCGAAAGGTACGCCGCCTATCCCCTGAATGGCCGCTTAAAAAGCGCCGTGGCGGCGATGCCACAGAGTGCCCAATCACTAGGCACCACGGCAGAGACTCAAGCAAAAGCCCGGCACGAGGGCCGGGCTTCCACTTTCGGGTTGGGTGTCGCTCAGTAGCGGGCGACGACCGGGGCCGGCGACAGCCCGTTGAACTTGTAGGAGAAGCCGGCCTGCACGCGGTTGTTCGTCTCGTGGTGACGGACGTTGACGCCATCGACCGTGGAACCGACCAGGGTGTCGTTGAAGGAGCCGTAATCGGTGTAGCGGTACTCGACGCGCACCGACAGGTTGTTGGTGAAGGCGTATTCGACGCCGCCGCCGACGGTGTAGCCGACGCGGGTGTGGCTGAACTGGTCTGCGCCGCCAGTGAAGGTGTTCACGTAGGTGTTGCGCAGATCGCCGAAGGCGGCGCCGCCGGTGGCGTAGAACAGCGCGCGGTCGACGGCGAAGCCGAGGCGGCCGCGGATCGAGCCCTGGATCGGCTCGCGGGTGTAGTTGGCGACGGGACCGAAGCTGTAGGCCGAACGGTAGTTCGAGCCGTCGACGTCGCCTTCGATACCGAACACGCCGCCGGCCCCGCCGACGCCGCCGATCAGCGGCAGCGAGGAGAACGCGCCGGTGATGTTGGAGAGGACCGGGATCGACTGGGTCGAGAAGAGGTAGCCGACGTGGCCACCGCCGACGATACCGTTCGGGCTCGAGCCCGCGCCACCGGCGGCGCCGGTGATCGGATCATAGGCGAGGGCGTTCGAGCGGCCGAACTGGTAGCCGACCTGGCCGCCGATGTAGAGGCCGGTCCAGGTGAAGGTCGGGATCGGCGGCGGGGGCGCGTACACCGGCGGAGCGCGACGCGAAGGCAGATCGGCGGCGAAAGCCGAACCCGCCAGGGTGGCGACGGCCACCGTCGACAGGAGTAGCGTTCTGATCACAGGCTTTTTCCTTTCAAGAAGCAGCGAGGCTTCGGTTAACCGATAGTCTCGGCGACGCAAAGCTGAAAGCTCTTCGCTGCGCCCCGTAAAGCCATTTAGGCTCCAAGGTGTATCTTATTCGTTACCGCAAGGCATTTGTGACCATAGAATGGCTTTATAGCCAATCTTGGCCGATAAATATTAAAGAATTAACCATGATCCGCGACGAGATCATAAGTTTCGACCGCTTTAATATTGACTGTGATAATTTCGCCGGTGCGGATCGGGCGCCTGCTGGCGATCCGCACCTTGCCGTCGATCTCGGGGGCATCGCCCATGGTGCGGCCGACTCCGCCGGTCGCGCCGCCCTCGTCGACGATCACCTTCAATCGCCGCCCGACCTTGGCGCGCAGCTTGCGCGCACCGATCACCTGCTGACGTTCCATGAAACGACGGTGGCGCGCAGCCTTGAGCTCCGGCGGCACGGTCGGGCGGCCGAGATCGTTCGCCGGCGCGCCCGCAACCGGCTCGTACTCGAAGGCGCCGACGCGATCGAGCTTGGCTTCGTCGAGCCACGCCAGGAGCGTCTCGAAGTCTTCGTCGGTCTCGCCGGGGAAGCCGACGATGAAGGTCGATCGCAAGGTCAGGTCCGGGCAGATCTCGCGCCAGCGGCGTATGCGCTCGAGCATCTTCTCCTGGTCGCCGGGCCGACGCATGGCGCGCAGCACCGATGGGCTGGCGTGCTGAAGCGGCATGTCGAGGTACGGCAGTACCAAACCTTCCGCCATCAGCGGAATCACGTCGTCGACGTTGGGATAAGGATAGACGTAGTGAAGCCGCACCCAAGCGCCGAGCGAGCCGAGGTCGCGGGCGAGGTCGACGAAACGGGCGCGCGCCTCGCCTCCCCGCCAGGGACTCGTCGCGTAGCGCAGGTCGACGCCGTAGGCGCTGGTATCCTGGGAGATCACCAGCAGCTCCTTGACCCCGGCCTTTACCAGCCGCTCGGCCTCGCGCAGGACCTCGCCGGCGGGTCGCGATACCAGCCGGCCGCGCAGGTGCGGGATGATGCAGAAGGAGCAGCTGTTGTTGCAGCCCTCAGAAATCTTGAGGTAGGCGTAGTGGCGCGGCGTCAGCTTGATGCCCTGCTCGGGCACGAGCGCGAAACGCGGGTCGTGGGGAGGCGGCGCGGCCTGGTGCACCGCGGCCACGACGCTCTCGTAGGCCTGCGGTCCGGTGACCGCCAGCACGTCGGCGAAATGCTCGCGGATGGAATCGGGCGCGGCGCCCATGCAGCCGGTGACGATGACCTTGCCGTTCTCCTCCATCGCGGCGCCAATCGCGGCCAGCGACTCGGCCTTGGCGCTATCGAGGAAGCCGCAGGTGTTGACGATGACTAGGTCGGAGCCGGCGTGAGTCTTGGAGAGCTCGTAGCCCTCGGCGCGCAACTGCGTGATGATGCGTTCGCTGTCGACGAGGGCCTTGGGACAGCCGAGCGACACGAACGAGATGCGCGGCGCCGGCCCGGCGAAGGACGAGATGGCGGGCGTGGAGGGCGCGATCGAGGCGATTTCGGACATGCTGCGACGTGGCACGATAGCCGGTTTCGCGCAACGCGCCTCGGGAGCCACGCGGGGGAGGCGGGCAGAAAGAAGCCCGGCACCAGGCCGGGCTCCCTTGATCGTGCATCCGGCCGGAGCCGGATGATATCAGTAGCGCGCGACGACCGGAGCGGCCGGCGGCGTATCGAACTTGTAGGAGAAGCCGACGGTCACGCGCTGGATGGTGTCGTGATGCTCGAAGGTGTAGCCGACCGGGGCGAGACCGAAGCCCGGGACGTCGGTGTAGCGGCCGAGATCCATGTAGAGGTACTGGGCGCGCAGCGAGAACTGCGTGGTGATGGCGTATTCAAAGCCGCCGCCGACCGCGTAACCGACCTTGGTGTGCGTCAGCTGCTGGTAACCGGGGACGAGGCCGGGAGCAGCGTAGCTGTTCTGGAACTGCGCGAAGGCGGCACCACCGGTGGCGTAGAACAGGGCGCGGTCGACCGCGATGCCGACGCGGCCGCGAGCCGTACCGATGATCTCGTTGCGGCTGGTCTCGGTGAACGTGCCGAAGGTCTGCGAGGAACGATAATCGGTACCCTGGATGTCACCTTCGACACCGACCACGCCACCGGCGCCGCCGAAGCCGCCGATGAAGGGAAGGCCCTGAAGGCCACCGGCGAACTGGCCGAGGATCGGCAACGACTGGGTGGAGAAGTTGTAGCCGACGTGAGCGCCACCGGTGGTGCCGTTCGGCGCGCCGTCCTGGTAGTACACGTTGGGGCCGACGCCGAGCGGCGCGCCGACCTGGACGACGCTGTCCCGACCGAAGGCGTAGCCGACGTCGCCGCCGACGTAGAAACCGGTCCACGAGAAGAGCGGCACCGGCGGCGGCACGTAAACCGGCGGAGTGCGACGCGATGGGAGATCGGCTGCGAAGGCCGAGGCGCTGACGGCGGCAATCGCCACCGTGGACAGGAGGAGCTTACGAATCACGCTGGTGGTTCCTTTCGGGTGCGAAATGCGATGACCGATGAATACCTCAAAGCGTTTGCCCGACAATGCCGAAAGGCGTTTTGAAGGCGGGGGTAAGGCTCTATCCCGGCGGGTGTTACCGGTGTGCAACTAAAATCAAACCCGGCTGCACTTGATCATTACGCTGAGGTTAAGAGGTTGCCGCAGGGGCGAAAAACCACCTTCTCGCTTGTTCGAGCTTTGGCTTGCATGGGCGGGGCGGGAGCCTAAAAGCACCGAAGAAGGAGATCGTCCATGACGTTCAAAGCTCTGCTTTCCGTGCTGTTCGTCCTCGCCGCCATCGTCGGCAACTCTCCGGCGGCATTGGCCGAGAAGCCGGCCTACGACATCGAGGATGTCACGGCCTGCTCGCCGGATGCCATGCGGCTTTGCAAGGACAAGCTGCCCGATCTCGACGCCATTCAAACCTGTATGAAGGCAAACTACGCGCACCTGCGACCGGCTTGCAGGGCGCGTTTCGATCGCGGACATTAGACCGGCATTGCCGCCGCGCGGCGTTTCGCGCGCTCTCCTCTCGCTCAAAGACGTTGCGCCCTCAAGCCTCCTATCCTAAACCCTTTGGGAGGTTCCGGGGTGCAAGCGCGTGATCGATCCGGCCGCCGGCCCTACTCCTCATCAGTCTAAGCCTGAATTGCTTCGGCTTTAGACTTATGCGCCAGCTCTTCGCTCCCGGTGCCGATGCAGTCTTCCGCCTTGCCATATTGATCGTGGGGGCGGGCGTGATCGGCCTGTTCCTCGTGACGGCGGGCTTCTCGACGTCGAGCTATGTCACACGCGTCGGCGTTGCGCCGGATCAACCTTTGCCGTTCAGCCACAAGCATCACTCCGGAGAGCTCGGCATCGATTGCCGCTATTGTCACACGAGCGTCACCAAGCTCGCCACACCGGGTCTTCCGCCGACCTGGACCTGCATGACCTGCCACTCGCAGATATGGAAGGATTCGCCGATGCTCGAGCCGGTGCGGGTCAGCCTCAGCGAGAACAAGCCGATCGTATGGACGAGGGTGAACCGCCTTCCGGACTACGTCTATTTCAACCACTCGATTCACGTCACCAAGGGCGTCGGCTGCTCCAGCTGCCATGGCAATCTCAAGGAGATGCAGCTGACCTCCCGTGCCCACGGCTTCGAGATGGAGTTCTGCCTGAACTGCCACCGCAATCCGGCGAGATTCGTGCGTCCCCAGGGCGAGGTCTTCAACATGGCCTGGAGCCCGCCGGACGACCAAGCCACGCTCGGGCGCGAGTTGGTTAAGCAGTACCATATCGGCAGCGCCGAGAAGCTGACCGACTGCTCGATCTGCCACCGATGAGCAAGCCCCGGACGACGAGGACGAAGGGCGAGGAGGTCGATCTCGGCTCCGTGCGCGCTGCGCTCGAGAGCGGCAAGGGGCCGGCATTCTGGAAGAGCCTCGATGCCGTGGCCGACACGCCGGCCTTCCGCCGCTTCGTCGGGCGGGAATACCCCGCTGCCGCGCATCTCGCGGCCGGGCCAGACCGGCGCGGCTTTTTCAAGGTCATGGCCGCCTCGTTCGCGATGATGGGGCTTGCCGCCTGCGACACCACCGAGGACGGGCGCGAATACGAGGTGCCGTACGTGCGCCAGCCCGAGCGCATCCTAGCCGGCGCGACCCTGACATACGCCTCGACGACGCTGATCGACGGGTTCGCCAACGGTATCACGGTGACGACGACGAACGGGCGGCCGATCAAGATCGAGGGCAACGATCGTCATCCCTGGAGCCGGGGCGGCACCGACATCTTCGGTCAAGCCTCGGTGCTCGGCCTCTACGACCCGACGCGCTCGCAGACAGTGCGCTACCTCAATCGCATCTCGGACTGGGACACGTTCCGCAACCGAATGCTGGGCCATGTGGCCTCGCTGAAGGCCGACATGGGCAAGGGCTTCCGCCTGCTCACCGGCCCGACGACCTCGCCCTCGACGATCGCACTGATCCAGGCGGTGATGAAGGAGATGCCGGAGGCCAAGTGGCACATGGCGTCGGCCGCCGGCGGTCCGGCGCCGGACCAGGCGAGCGAGCAGGTGTTCGGCCAACGGGTCGATACCATGCTGCATTTCGACAAGGCCAAGACGGTGGTCTCCTTCGAGGGCGACATCCTCGACGCCGGTCCAGCGCAGGTAGGATTGTCGCGCCGCTACATCGAGGCACGTCGCGCCTCGGCGGCCAAGGGGCAGCTACTGACGCTGCACAGCGCCGCCTCGACGCCGAGCCTCACCAGCGCAAAGGCCGACTTCCACGTTGCCGTCGAGCCGGACGCGATGGTCCATCTCGTTGCCCGGGTGGCCGCCGCCGCGTCCGGCGGGGTCTCGCCCGACGGCGGCCCGAACAATCCCAAGCTCGACGCCTGGGTCGCCCGCGCCGGAAAAGCCCTCGCGGCGGCCAAGGGGGAGAGCATCGTCACCGCCGGCGCATCGCAGGGGGCCGCGGTAATCGACGCCGTGCACCGCCTCAATGCAGCGCTCGGAAACGTCGGCCAGACCGTCACCTACGTCGAGCCGATTTTGCCGACGGCGGAGACGCTGAACTCGCTGGTCGAAGCCATGACCAGAGGCGACGTGGCGACGCTTCTGATGCTCGACACCAACCCGGTCTACGAAGCGGCGGGCTCGCTCGATTTCGTCGGCGCTCTGAAGAAGGTCGAGCTGAAAATTCAGGCTGGCCGTTCCGTCGACGAGACCGCGATCCGCGTGGACTGGCACCTTCCGCTCGCGCATCCGCTGGAAGCATGGGGCGACGCCCGCGCCGTCGACGGCACCGCGAGCCTGATCCAGCCGATGATCCGGCCGCTCTTCGAGGGGCGAACGGCGGCCGAGATCCTGTCGCTGATGTTCGAGGCGCAGGCGCGCGGCGGCATGGCCATCGTCAAGGGCTATTGGCAGGGCTCACAGCAGGCCGACGGCTTCGAGCCGAACTGGCGCAAGGCGCTGACCGACGGCTTCTGGGCAAACACCGCGGCGCAGCCCCTGGCCGTGTCGGCGAGGCCGAGCACCGCCGCGCCGATGGGACCGCCTCTCGATGTTCGGCCCGACAGGATCAACGTGGTGTTCCGACTGGACGCGACGATCCGCGACGGCTCGTATGCCGGCAGCGCCTGGCTGCAGGAGCTGCCCAAGCCGCTGACCAAGATCACTTGGGACAACGTGGTCGCGGTCAGCCCCAAGCTCGCCGAGAAGCTGCGGCTGGCGAACGGCGACATCGTCGTCGTCGGTTCCGGCGACGCCAAGGTCGAGGGCGCCGCCTGGATCCTGCCCGGCCAGGCCGAGCGCACCGTAACGCTGACGCTGGGCTACGGCCGCAACGCGCCTGACATGATCTACGACGGCCTCGGCTACGACGCCAACCTGCTGCGCTCCAAGGAGCAGCCGTGGGTGCTGGCCGGCGCGACCATCGAAAAGACCGGCCGCACGGCCAAGCTGGCGACAACGCAGGACCACAACACGATGGAGGGCCACGATCTCGTGCGGGTCGCCCGCGTCGGTGAGCCGGTCTCTAAGCCGGACGAGGACAAGCGCAGCATCTACGGCGCCGTGACAAAGCCCGAGGACCAAAAGCTGGCCGACTACAACGAGGCGCGCGCCTGGGGTATGGTGATCGACACCGATAGCTGTATCGGCTGCAGCGCCTGCGCGGTGGCCTGCCAGAGCGAGAACAACATCGCCGTGGTCGGCAAGGAACAGGTGGCGCTCGGGCGCGCCATGCATTGGCTTCGTATCGACCGTTATTACTCTTCGGCCAAGTCCGAGAGACAGGGGCTCGACGATCCCGACACGCACTTCCAGCCGGTGCCTTGCATGCATTGCGAGCTGGCGCCCTGCGAGGTTGGCTGCCCGGTGGAGGCGACGCTGCACGATCACGAGGGCTTGAACCTCATGGTCTACAATCGTTGCGTCGGTACCCGCGCCTGCTCGGGCTACTGCCCCTACAAGGTGCGGCGCTTCAACTTCCTCGATTACACCGGCGGCGAGTCGCCTTCGGTCCAGCTGCGCAACAACCCCGATGTGACGGTACGCGCGCGTGGCGTCATGGAAAAGTGCACCTACTGCATCCAGCGCATCGCCGAGGCGCGCATCGATTCGGACAAGTCAGGCCAGCCGATCGCCGACGGCACGGTGCAGACCGCCTGCCAGACCGCGTGCCCGACCCGGGCGATCACCTTCGGCAACCTCGCCGATCCCACCAGCGCCGTCGTCGCCGCGCGCAAAGACCCCCGCAACTACGACCTGCTCGGCGAACTCAACGTTCGTCCGCGGACCACCTACCTCGCCGAACTGGCGCCGGCGACCGGCAAGGAGGGCTGAGCTTGACCAGCGTCACTCCCCGCGACCTCGAAGCCGGCCGCCCAGCCCACCTTGTCGCCCGCGACTTCATCGGCAAGGGCCAGACCTTCGACACGATCGGCGGCGAAGTCGCTGAGATCGCTTTCGACCACCCGATGAAGCTTTGGTGGCTCGCCTTCGCCGGCGCGCTCGGGCTCGTCGGCGTGCTGGTGATCTCGCTGATCTGGCTGTTCGCGCAGGGCGTCGGCGTCTGGGGCAACAACATCCCGGTCACCTGGGCGCTCGACATCGTCAGCTACGATTGGTGGATCGGCGTCGCCTCGGGCGGCCTGTTCGTGTCGGCGGCCTTCATGCTGGTCGATGCGCAATGGCGCTCGGCGGTCAACCGCATCGCCGAAACCCTGTCGCTGGTCGCCGCCGCAGCGGCCGCGGTCTACCCGATCATTCATCTCGGGCGGCCCTGGTTCTTCTACTGGAACCTCCCCTATCCCAATACTTTCCTGCTGTGGCCGCAGGTGCGTTCCCCGCTGTTCTGGGACGCCGTCGACATCATCTCGTTCCTCGGCATCGCCGTCGTGTTCTGGTACGTCGGCATGATCCCCGATCTCGCCACGCTGCGCGACCGCGCGATCGAGCGCGTGCGTCCTGCCGACAATGCGGCCGGCGTGACCGGCCTGGTGCGGGCTCAGCTCTACGGCATCGTGGCGCTCGGCTGGCGCGGCTCGGGGCTGCATTGGCTGCGATGGTCGCAGGCCTATCGTATTGTCGCGCTGCTCGGCGTGATCCTGGTGATTTCGCTGCAGACCGGCGCCGCCGTCATGTTCGCCGGCTCGGTCGAACCCGGCTGGCACGACACGCTGCTGCCGGTGGCCTTCGTTCTCGGCGCGATCTTCGAGGGCATAGCGTTCATCGCCGCCATGACGGTGCTGCTCCGCGCGGCTTTCGGGCTCGACGACCTGATCACGTCCAAGCACCTCGACGTCCTAGGAAGGATGCTGCTGCTGCTCAGCCTGCTGAATTTCTACTGCTACGCGGCGGAGGTCTTCGGCACGGTGCTCGGCGGCGACAAGTTCGACATGGCGGTGCTGCACCGCCGCATCTCCGGCGATCATGCCTGGGCGTTTTGGACGATCCTGTTCGCATCGCTGGTGTCGCCGCAGCTGTTCTGGGTGCCGGCCCTGCGCCGCTCCGGCGTGCTGCTGTTCGTCGTCGGCTTCCTCATCGCGCTCGGCATGTTCGGCGACCATTTTATGGTTATTGTGGTGACGCTGCAGCATGACTTCCTGCCGTCGTCTGCGCATCCTTACGACGCCGATTTCTGGGGCATCGCGACCTTCGTCGGCTCGATCGGATTGTTCATCGCCCTGATGTTGCTCGCCTTTCGCTACTTGCCGCTGTTGTCGATCGTCGGCACGCGACGCCTCGCCCAGCGGGCGCGCTGGAGGCGGGCATGAGCGAGGCGCAGAAGCACGTGTTCGAAGGCCAGGCGCCGCTCTACGCTGTCGCCGCCGAGTTCGGTTCACCCGACGCGGTGCTCGCGGCGGTCCGGACGCTGCAGCGCAAGGACTTCGGGCGGCTCGAGATCTATTCGCCAGTGCCGATCCCCGGCGCCCTCGACGTGCTGAAGCGAAGCCATCGATCCGTGCCGTCCTTCATGGCGGTCGGGGGCGCGGTGCTCGGCTTCGCGCTGATGATGGGCATGTGCATCTACGCCACTGCCGTCAGCTACGTGCTCGACATCGGCGGTCGCCCGCTGATCAGCTGGCCGGCCTTCATGGTGCCCAGCGTCTCGTTCGCCGCTCTTACGGCGGCGCTGGTGGTGTTTTTCAACTTCACCTTCCTGTGCCGGCTGCCGATGCTGAACCACCCCTCGTTCAACATTCCCGGCTTCCTGCGTGCCTCGCAAGATCGCTTCTTTGTCACCATCTCGCCGCCTACCGCGCACGAGCCGTCGTCCTTGGACTTCGCGGAAGTCGAGCGCGTGCTGGGCAGGCTGGAGCAGCGACCGCTGGCGGTTTCGCGGGTGAACCGGTGAGGCGCGCTGCGCTCTTCCTCGCGGCGGTCGTCCCAACGGCGCTGGCGCTGACCGGCTGCGGCGACGCCAACATGTATTCGCAGAAGAAGGTTCTGACCTGGGACCGCAACGACGTCCTGCCGAACAAGACGGCGATGCAGCTGCCTGTCGTCGGCACCGTGCCGCGCGACGAGCCCTACCAGCCGGTGGCGCAGCCGCAGACGATCACCGCGGCTCTTGTCGAACGCGGCCACCAGCAGTTCGATATCTTCTGCACGCCCTGCCACGGCCTGACCGGCGCCGGCGACGGCATGATCGTGCAGCGCGGTTTCCCCCGGCCGCCGAACTTCACCGACGATCGCCTGATGAAGGCCAAGGCGCAGCTTTTCTTTGACACGATGACCGACGGCAAGGGAGCGATGTATTCCTACGCCGATCGAGTGCCGCCGGCCGACCGCTGGGCTGTCGCCGCCTATATTCGCGCGCTGCAGTTGTCGCAGAAGCCGGTCGTCGCCGACCTCTCGGCCGAGGACCAGCGCAAGATCGATCAGGGCGTGCCATGAGGCGGACATCCTCGCAGCTCGTTGCGTTCGGCGCCGTCTGGCTTGTGGCGCTCGTTGTTGTTATCATTGTCGCGATCTTCGCCGGCTGGCCGGTCACCGCGCGCGGCTATCTCGCCGGCTGGCTAGTCGCCACATCGTTGCCGCTCGGCGCGCTGCCGGTGCTGATGGTGCACGACCTCTATGGCGCCGCCGAGACGCCGGTGTCGTCCATGCTGCGGTTGCTGCTTGCCTCCCTTCCGCTTCTCGCGGTGCTCTTTGTCCCTGTGCTGTTCGATCTTTCCGGCGTGTTCCCGTGGCCTGCGGACTCGCACCTCGCGGGAAACGCGGGGGCGGGGCTGAAGGGCTTCGGCAAGCAATGGTACATGGCAAGCTTCTTCGTCATACGGGCGGTCGTATACCTCGCGATCTGGGTGGTGTTGTCGCTGTTCTTCGTGCGGCAGGCGCCGCGTTCGGAACGTCAAAGCACGGTCGCCGGCGTCGGACTCGCGCTGCATTGCCTTGTCGGCACGCTGGCCGCCTATGACTGGTGGATGTCGCTCGACATGGCGTTCATGTCCTCGGCCTACGGGGTCCTGGTGATCTTCGCGCAGGCCGCGTTCGCAATGTGCGTCGCGTCGTTGGCGGTCCTGATCGTCGAACGTGAGCTGCCGCCCGAGCGCTCCGTTATCATAGCTCTGCTCTCTGTGCTGTTCATCGCCGCCTTCGTGCAGTTCACGCAGTTCCTGGTGGTGTGGTCGGCCAATCTGCCCAAGGAAATCGTGTGGTACCAGACGCGATGGGTCGGCGCGCTTGGTCCGATTTTCGTAGTCGCGGCGCCCTTCCTGTTGGCGTTCGCCTACACGGTGCTGATACCCGCGTCCCTCGCGGCGATCCGCGGCTTGGCGATGACGGCGCTCGCCTGCGTGCTGCTGCTCGCCTTCGTCGATCTCGCCTGCCTTGCCAGTCCGCGCAACAGCTTCACCTTCGGCGGCCTGTCGCTCGTGCTCGCCTTCCTGATCGTCGTCGGAGGGCTCGGCGCGAGCTGCGCCGCGCTGCTCGGCGGCCGCCTGGTCCGGGAATTCCGCAATGGTTGAACGCGAAACCAAGACCTTCGCGATCGGGGTGGCTGCCGGGGCTGCGGTGTTGGCTGTCGGCGCCGGTACCGCGGCCATGTTGGGCGGCCGCGAAGGGCGCGACAAGGGCAGCCGGCCCGAAGTCGACGATCCCGCCGAGGATGTCTCCGGCCGCGGCAATCCGAGCGGCGGCCCCGACGCGGAATCGCGTGAAAGCGGCTTCGACGTCAAGGACGCGAGCGTATCGGCGTTGGTCAAGATCATCGCGGTCTCGCTGACCGTCATGGTCGTGTCGACAGCCGCGGTGTTCTACATGTTCTCGCGCTTCGATTACGCTTATCAGGCGCCCAACAAGGACCTCACTGCGGAGCAGCTCAAACCCGTCGAACCCCCATTGCCGCACCTGCAGGCCGTACCCTACCGCGAGATCGACGCCACGCTGATGGAGCAAACGCAGCGGCTGACGACCTACGGCTGGAACTCGTCCGACCATAAGGCGGCCCATATTCCCATCCAGCGGGCGATCCAGCAGGTGATCGGCAAGCCGCTCGATGGTTCGGCCGAGGCCGATGCCTCGGGGCCGCGCGGTTCGACCGCCCCGCAACAGGCGACGCCGGCCTACAACGCCGACATCCAGCAGAACAAGCCGGCCGACCGCATCCAGGGCGAGGGCAACCCCGACAAGGTCGCCCCGAGCTACACGCCAAAGCAGCCGGAGACGAAGCCATGAGGCCGATCCCGACGAGGCCAGAGCGATGAACGGCACCGACAATGCGCTCGCCATCTGGCCGGAAGCGGCGTCTGTCGCCGCGACACATGCCGATTACCTGATCCTCGCTTTCACCGCGATCACGCTGCTTCTGACGGTTCCGATCTTCGTCGGCATCACCTATTTCGCCTTCAAGTATCGAAGCGGGCGCAAGGTCAACCGCAACACCGACGAGAGCCGCAGCGTCGTCATCGAACTTTCGTTGATGCTGATCCCGTTCTTCCTAACGCTGATCTTCTTCGTCTGGGGGGCGCAGCTATTCTCCGAGCAGAACAATCCACCGGCGAACGCGCTTCAGGTCACCGCGATCGGGCGGCAATGGATGTGGAAGTTCCAGCACCCCGGGGGCCAGTCTGAGATCAACGACCTGCACGTGCCGGAGGGCCAGCCCGTGGTCATCCGCATGATCTCGCAGGACGTGATCCACGCGCTGTACATCCCGGCACTGCGCATCCAGATGGACACGATCCCCGGCCGCTACACGCAGATCTGGTTCAAGGCCAACAAGAGCGGGTCCTTCCACCTGTTCTGCTCGGAATATTGCGGGACTGACCATAGCGAGATGGATGGAACGCTGACGATCATGGAGCCGGCCGACTACCAGAAGTGGCTGACGCACACCTCGTCTGGCACCACCACGGTGGCGGCCGGCGAGGCTTTGTTCCAATCCTATGGATGCTCGGGCTGCCACCAGCAGGGCTCGACGGTCAAGGCGCCCTCGCTCGTCGGCTTGTTCGACAAGCCAGTGCCGCTCGAGAAGGGCGGCACGGTCGTCGCCGACGAGAGCTACCTGCGCGACAAGACTCTCAATCCGGACGACAACAAAATCGCCGGATACAAGCAGAACATGCCGGCCTACAAGGGCAAGATCGCAGAGGACGACCTGATCCGGATCGTCTCGTACATCAAGTCGCTCGGCACCACCAAGGAGGCCAGCCAATGACGGACGTCGCCTTTCGCGAACACGTGCCGCCGCCCTCCACGATCGGGCGCCCCAAGGACTACCTGCACGACGCACACACCTTGCGTTCGTGGCTGTTCACCGTCGATCACAAGCGCATCGGCATCCTCTACTTGATCTCGATCACCGCCTTCTTCGTGATCGGATCGCTCGCCGCCGGCCTGGTGCGCCTCGCGCTGGTCGTGCCGGACGGGCAGATCTTCACCAACGATACCTACAACAAGCTCTTCACCATTCACGGCGTGGTGATGGTGTGGTTCTTTCTAATCCCGTCGATCCCGGCGACGATGGGCAACTTCCTTCTGCCAATCATGATCGGCACCAAGGACGTGGCCTTTCCCCGGCTTAATCTGACGAGCTGGTACATCTTCATGACTGGCGCGATCTTCACGCTGCTGGCGGTCGTGCTCGGCGGCGTCGACACCGGCTGGACCTTCTACGCGCCGTTCTCGACCACCTTCTCCAACACCTGGGTGGTGCCGGCGCTAGTCGGCGTCATCATCGTCGGCTTCTCCTCGATCCTGACCGGCCTCAACTTCGTCGTCACCGTGCACACCATGCGCGCCCCGGGCATGACCTGGTTCCGCATGCCGATCTTCATCTGGACGCTCTACGCCACGAGCCTCATCTTCCTGCTGGCCACGCCGGTCATCACCATGGCGTTGATCCTTCTTGTGATGGAGCGCGCCTTCGGCATCGGCGTCTTCGACCCGGCGCTTGGCGGCGACCCGGTGCTGTTCGAGCACCTGTTCTGGTTCTACTCTCATCCGGCCGTGTACATCATGGTGCTGCCGGGCATGGGCGTCATCTCGGAGATTGTGCCGGCGTTCAGCCACAAGAAGATCTTCGGCTACCGCTTCATCTGTTACGCCACGAT
>CAXTQM010000022.1:0-14114 GCA_964246205.1 uncultured Beijerinckiaceae bacterium
GAGGACGCCTTCTCCATCGAGCCGGCGCAGTCCACCCCGGCCACGCCCGCCGAGCCCAAGCCTTCCTGGTGGAGCCGCCTGCGCGACGGTCTCTCGCGCTCGTCCTCCGCCATCGGCACCGGCATCGGCGACATCTTCACCAAGCGCAAGCTCGACGCGGCGATGATCGAGGACCTCGAGGACGTGCTGATCCGCGCCGACCTCGGCGTCGCCACGGCGAACCGCATCTGCGACGCCGTCGGCAAGGGCCGCTACGACCGCGAGATCGCGCCCGAGGCCGTCAAGGCGATCCTCGCCGCCGAGGTGGAGCGCGTGCTCGCGCCCTGCGCGCGGCCCATCGCCGTCGGCAGCGCCAAGCCGTTCGTGATCCTCGTCGTCGGCGTCAACGGCTCGGGCAAGACCACCACCATCGGCAAGCTCGCCGCCAAGCTGACATCCGAAGGCAAGACGGTGACGCTGGCCGCCGGCGACACGTTCCGCGCCGCCGCCATCGCCCAGCTGACGATCTGGGGCGAGCGGCTGGGCTGCCCCGTCGTCGCGCGCGAGCAGGGCTCGGACGCCGCCAGCCTCGCCTACGCGGCCATCGAGGAGGCCCGCGCCTCGGGTGCCGACGTGCTGCTGATGGACACCGCCGGGCGGCTGCAGAACCGCACCGAGCTGATGGCCGAGCTGGAGAAGATCATCCGCGTGATGAAGAAGCTCGACCCGGCGGCGCCCCACGCGGTGCTGCTGGTGCTCGACGCCACCGTCGGCCAGAACGCGATGAGCCAGGTCGAGATCTTCGGCAAGGTCGCCGGCGTCACCGGCCTGGTCATGACCAAGCTCGACGGCACCGCACGCGGCGGCATCCTCGTGGCCATCGCCGAGAAGTTCAAGCTGCCGGTGCACTTCATCGGCGTCGGCGAGACCGCCGACGACCTGGAGCCCTTCGCCGCCCGTGACTTCGCCGAGGCTATCGCCGGGATCGACGTTCGCGAGCCGGTCTAGGTTCGCGCGGATCGCGGCGATGCGGAAGGCGACCTCTCGACGGATCGCGATGGTATTCGGGTCGACTTCGATCATCGTTCGCCCCTCTCGTTGAATACGGGTTCTTTTACCAACGCGAACGTGAGAGATCAAGCGTTCCACGAATAAATCGGTCTAACTACCTATACTTGAGACAAGGATCCGAGGAGAACCTGTCTTTCTAGCACCGCCACGGACGATCGCGCAGCCCGGAGCGCGGGAGAGCAGCGCGCGATGGGCGGTGGGCGCGAGGCGCTCCAGCACGCAGCGGAGGTGCCGCGATCGATCACGCCGGCGCGCCCTGCGAGGCGAGGCGGAAGCCCTGCCCGGCGAGCGCGATCCGGCGGGCCTCGGAGGCGAACAGCGTGTCCGTCAGGGCGAGTCTTCGGGCCAGCCGTCGTGGTTCTCGACCAGCTCGAGCGAGAACGGACATGCGTTGGGGAAGGTCCGCAACGGGAGAGCCGTCTCGGCCGCCGCTTCGCGCCGCGCGCCGGGGTAGGCCGCGGCGAACGCCTCGTCGCGGCGTGGTCGCAAGCCGGGATTGTCGGACAGACAGTCCTCGATCGCGGTGCGTTCACGCACGACCGTCGCCGTCCAGCTCGGGGTACGGCGCTCCGGCTGATGCCGCATCTTCAGGAGGTGCAAGAGCACGAGGCGGTAGGAGGAGCGCAACGCGTGGTATTGGGCGCGTCCCAGGCTCTCGATCTCCTCGACGAGGTTCGGCAGGTCGATCTCGGCTAGTCGGCCGGCTCTCATCAGCTCGGCCTGACGCTGCGTTCAGCTGTAGAAGTCGCTCTCGTAGAGAGCGTCGTCGCAAGCCGTGGCGATATCCCCCATGCCGCAACTTCCCGCCCATTTCATAGGGAGCTATATACGTGTGTGACCTAGCCGCGTTTGGTAGGACTGATTTCGCGAAAGATCAGCAATGGCGTGATGCCGTGAGCTGTTTCGGGGCGCCCTAGGTTCTCACGGGTGATGGGTCCGAGCTTCACGGCCATTTGACCTACATGACTTTCGAAAAGGCCGGCGAGCATCTCAACGAGAGGCGTGCCGTCAGGCGCTGAAGGATTGATCGGAGATGGCAATGCATCCAGGATGCCCACCACATGCCAAAGCCCCTGTATATGGCTTCCATGTTTAAGTAGGACGTCTGTCGGTCGGCCGACAATATGCTTCTCATCAAGCGTGAACCAGACATTAGCTCCTGAATTAAAGTTAAACATTCTTGCCTGTACGGTGTGCGGCAATATGGAAAGCATTGCGAAAATCGCATCTATCTCCGACGCCTTGGAGGAGTCCTTGCCTTCTTTGCGTCGGTGTTGCCTGTTAGCTGGAACTGGAGAAGCGGCGTCAACAGCAGCGCTCTTAAGGGCATTCCGGATAACTCCGTTATCCCAAGCCTGCTTCAATACGGAAAGATCAGCTAGCACAATGTCGCCGGAAAACAAAACAAAGCTGCCCACGGCGGCGTCTTCTATAGTCCGGTTTAAAAGAGACTTCACATCTAAGTAGTCAAGAAACGTGAGAGCGTTAACCCAGAGAGGGCTGTAGACACGTTCGCTGCCTTCACTTCCCGTGTCACCAGGGCCGCGTTCAAGGCCTACGGTGCCCGTCCCCCCGGTGCCCATGACGGTAGCGCCGCCGCCGAGATTGACCTTAAAACCTCGGCGCGCCCCTTTCGTGACGCTTTCACGTTGAATAACCTCTTGCAGATGCCCGGCATCATCAAACTGCGCTAAAAAAGATCCGAGGCGATCAGTGTCGCAATACAAAAAGTCATAAACGGAATCGCTTTGAGGCTCTTCTTGCTCCTTTTCGAATGCTTTCACGACGCTCTTCGACATAACGGCCGGCTTCCTCTTCGTCTTTTTTTACCTGATCGAAAAAGTCGCTAATCTCTTCCGGTTTGGTCTGGACAAGACGAGCTAATGCTTCATCGAAGGCCATGCCCGCGAAAACGTTGGGGTCGTCCTTTTTGCGATCAGCACTCATGCAACCAGGACCTTATATGGCATCGGGCCGTCAACGCGAGCGAAGAGATCGTTCATGCGCTCGGTCACCGTCGCTGAGCGCTTGTTCCAGCGATAAGTCATTTCGGCGACGTACCGCTTCAGGTGCTTTTGCGCCCACACGCTCTCGATTGTGTTCGTGTGAACCCAGCCGCCAAGGCGGACGTACTCGCCGGCAGAATGGTTCACGGCGCGATGGAGATAGTCCTTGGCAAGGCCAACGAATGCGCGGTCCTCATCGGTCAGCATGGCGGACCTTGGGCGCCACGTTGCGGCGGATCGAACCCTGAAGCGTGGCGGCCTTGGCGTCGGCAACGTGCTCCGTCCGCAGCTCGCCGTCGCGCTGGATCATGCCCATGACGACGACCTTGTTCGCGCCGCCCTGCGAGCCCGGCGTCTTCTTGCTGGCGTGCTTGTTCTTCTCCTTGCCGCCCACGAAGGTCGTGTCGGCCTCGACCTCGCCGGCCAGCGGCGCGGCGGAGGAGGGGGTGCGAGCCGCGTGGCGAAGACGATGAAGGACGTGCCACGCCGACTTCTGAGTAATCTTCAGGTCTTTGGCGAGCGTCGTGCTGGCGATGCCCTTGGCGTGGTTCGAGATGAGCCAAATGGCCATGAACCACTTGCGGAGCGGAAGCTTCGTGTCCTGGAAGATCGTGCCGACCTTAATCGAGAAGCGCTGACGGCAATCCGAACACTTGAAAGTCTTCCTGTCCGAAAAATGCATGATGCGGTCGCAGCCGCAGTGCGGGCAGAACTCGCCAGCTTTCCAGCGGATCACGCGGAGGTGATCGAGGCAGGATTGCTCGTCGGGGAAGGCGTCCATCAGGTCGAACAGGCTGTCGAAGTGCTTCAGCATGGGTCCGCTCCACCGATGGAGAGAACCTAGCCCATCCCTTAGGCTGGGTCAAGCACGTATATAGATCCCATTTTATGGGCTACCGGGGCGCGCAGCTCCAGCAAGAGGTTTTACCTGCGAAAACGGGCTCACGCGCCTTTGCGCGGGATGGTATTGGCTCGCCGGTATTGGATCACCTATGACGCCGCCGATCGATCCCCCCATGCTCGCTTCCGCGTCGCTCTAGCCGACCTCTACGGCGAACGACTCGAACGTGTCGTCCTTTTCGGCTCGCGCGCCCGAGGTGAAGCCACGGCTGGCTCCGATTACGATCTTGCGGTGTTCGTCAAGGATCTCGGCAGCTTCGGCTTCGAGAGCGGCCGCTTGGCTGAGGTCGAGGTCGACCTGCTCATCGAGACTGGTGCCGTAATCAACGCGCTTCCTTTTGAAGCCGGCGCTTATCGCACGAGTACAGGTTTCATGCATGAGGTCAGACGCGACGGGCTCGACCTGTGAAACCCGAGACCCGCGAGTACGTCAGCAAGGCTCGCGACGACCTCGACGACGAAGCCGGAATAGACGCTCACTCGCGCCGCCCCAGCCAAATCGTGTGCCGCGCGCCGCGCCGACCGGCATTGGCGCGGACCTGCAGCTGCTCCACGGCGAAGCCGGCCTTGCGCAGGCGGCCGGCGAAGGCCTCGTCGCGCGCCACCGACCATACCGAGAGCAGCCCGCCGGGGCGCAGAGCCGCGCGGGCCGCGGCGAGCCCGCGCGCACCGTAGAGCGCGTCGTTGCCGGCCCGAACCAGGCCATCGGGCCCGTTGTCGACGTCGAGCAGGATGGCGTCCCAAGGGCCGGCCCGCATCGCGACGGCGACGTCCTCCTCCACGACGCAGACCCTAGGATCGTCGAGCGAGCCAGCGAAGACGGAGGCGAGCGGACCGCGCGCCCAGGCCACCACCGCCGGGACCAGCTCGGCCACGACCACGGTCGCGTCCGGCGGCAAGGCGGCGAGGGCGGCGCGCAGGGTGAAGCCCATGCCGAGGCCGCCGATCAGCAGCCTCGGCCTCGGGCCGGTCAGCCGCCGACAGGTCTCGACGGCCAGCGCCTCCTCCGACCCGCTGAGGCGGGAGTTCATGAGCTCGTCGCGGCCGATAAAGATCGAGAAGTCCGCGCCGCGCCGCATCAGGCGCAGCTCGCCCGTGCCGCCGGGGATCGGAGCGGTGTCGAGCGCCTCCCAGGGGTTCAAGGATCAAGCTCGGCCCGGCCGGCGCTCATGAGCGGACGCTCGTGATGCGCCTCTACGAGCGCTGACCGAGGACAAGGGAGTCACGGTCTCCTGTGGAGCGAAACGGATGTGAGCCCGTCCGCTCACTTCCGCTCGGCGGCGGGCTGCACCGCGACGGCGGCGGTCTCGGGCTGGAGGCACTTGGCCATGGCGGTGTAGGGCTGGCGCTTGGCCTTGAGACCGAGCTTGATGCACCGCTCGGCGCCCACGTCGGTGTACTTGGCCCAGTGCGACAGCAGCTCCGCGCGCGCTTCCGACTCGGCGACGACGCATTCGCTCATGGCCGAGGCGCTGTGAAACTGGCGCCCGCATTGCGCCGAGATGTCGAGCATCGGCGGATTGAAGCCGTTGGCGCAGGCGGGGCCGGCCAGGGCGAGCGGCAGAACGGCGAAGGCCAAAGACGAACGGAGCGGCATGCACGGTCCTCGGGCAGGTCGCGGCACAATGCAGGGTCGTGGCGGCGCGAGTCAAAGCGGCAAAAGGAGACGCGGGCTTGGAGGGCAACTCGCGCGGCGGGAAAACGCCGTCGCGAGCGGCGCGACGCCGTCGCCGATCGGGTTCGAGACGGGGCCGCCGAGGTGGCGAAGGCCGTGATCTGGCCGCGCCGGGCAAGGAAGAACACAGGCGACGTCAGCTCTCGCCGATCGCGCCTTCCAGGTCGTCGGCGAGGCTCTGCACCCGGGCGGCATTGGCGCCGGGCTGCTCCTGCCAGGAGGAGCGCGACGCCGAGCGGATGTCGACGCGGGTGCGCGCCCCGATCGCCCGGATGCGCACCGTGATGTCGGACGGGAAACCCATGAGCCCCGGCTTGACCACCATGTCGATGTGGCCCGTGGCGAAGTTCTGCGGCTTGGCCTCGTCGACGATGGTCCAGCGACGCCGCTTGATCAGCTTGTGCAGCGCCGTCTCGACGTCGCCCGCGTCGGCGTCGAGGTCGAGCGTCTGGAGGTCGGGATAGAGCTTCTCCTGCAGCCTGGCGTCGGCGGCGCTCGGCGCCTTCGGCGGCGTGTAGCCGTGGCGGGCGAGGACCGACGGGACGGTCTCGAGGAAGTGCGGCGGGTCGTCGGGATTGGTCGAGATGTCGACGACCGTCGGGGCGCGATGGGTCTGCGCGAGATAGGCGGGATAGGAAAACAGCAGCGCCGCCAGCACGAGGCCCTGCAGCACCAGGCCGATGCCGCGGTAGCCGGTCCGCCAGATCACCGCCAGGGCCAGCAGCGCGAACAGCACCGCCAGCCCGGCCAGCGCCAGCGCGCCGCCCTCGATCGAGAGCGAGGCCGCGGCGTCGAGCCCCTTGTGCGACAGCACGATGCCGATCAGCGCCACGACCAGCGCGAACAGCGCCACGTTGCGGCTCCACAGCGCCGACCGCGCCAGCGGGTCTTGCAGGATCTGGCGTCGCATCGGTCGCTGGCTCGGCTACTCGGCGGCTTGCTTCACCGGCCAGCGATAATCCTCGAACAGCTTGCGCAAGCCAAGCTTGTTGATCTTGCCGGCCGCGGTGTGCGGCAGCTCGGCGATCATCTGGACGTCGTCGGGCATCCACCACTTCGCGATCTTGCCGTCGAGCCAGGCGAGGATGTCGTCGCGCGTCGGGCTGCGGCCGGCTGCCGGAACCACCACCAGCAGCGGCCGCTCGGCCCATTTGTCGTGCGCCATGCCGATGACGGCGGCTTCGGCGACGTCCGGACAGGCGACGGCGAGGTTCTCGATCTCGATCGAGGAGATCCACTCGCCGCCGGACTTGATGATGTCCTTGGCGCGATCGGTGATGGTCATGGTGCCGTCGGGGTCGATGGTGGCGATGTCGCCGGTGTCGAACCAGTCCTGCGCGTCCACCGCCGGCTTGTCCTCGCGGTAGTAGGATTCGGTGATGCAGGGGCCGCGCACCTTGAGCTTGCCGAACGTCCTGCCGTCCCAGGGCAGCGCGCGGCCGTCGTCGTCGGTGATGATCATCTCGACGCCGAAAGGCGCGCTGCCCTGCTTCATCTTGACGTCGTAGAGGGCGTCGCCCGTCAGATGCATGGAAATCGGCTTCACGGTGCCGACCGTGCCGAGCGGGCTGGTCTCGGTCATGCCCCAGGCGTGGTAGCTCTCGATGCCGTAATCGCGCTCGAAGGCGACCACCATGGAGCGCGGGCAGGCCGAGCCGCCGACCGCCACCTTGCGCAGCGCGTGCGGCTTGCGGCCCTGCCTGCCCATCTCGGCAAGCAGCATCATCCACACCGTCGGCACGCCGGCGCTGATCGAGACGTCCTCCTTGTCCATGAGGTCGAACACGGAGGGTCCGTCCATCTTGGCGCCGGGCATCACCATCTTGGTGCCGGCCATCGGCAGCGAATAGGCGGTGGCCCAGGCGTTGGCGTGGAACATCGGCACGATGACGAGCATGCTGTCGTGGGCGTTCGCCCCCAGCGAGCCCGCCGCGCAGGCCTGGAAAGCCTGCAGCGTGTTCGAGCGGTGCGAGTACAGCACGCCCTTGGGCGAGCCGGTGGTGCCCGAGGTGTAGCAGAGGCCGGCGGCGGTCTTCTCGTCGAAGGACGCCCAAGCGAAATCGTCGTCCGCCTCGGCCAGCCAGGTCTCGTAGGCGACGGCGTTCTTCAGGCTCGTCCGCGGCATGTGCGCGTCGTCGGTCAGCACGATGTAGCGCTCGATGCTCGGCAGCTGTTCGGCGAGCTTCTCGAGCAGCGGCACGAAGGTGATGTCGACCATCATCACCCGGTCTTCGGCGTGGTTGACGATCCATGCGATCTGCTCGGGAAAGAGCCGCGGGTTCACGGTGTGGCTGATCGCACCGACGCCGGCGATGCCGTACCAGGCCTCGACGTGGCGCCAGGTGTTCCAGGCCAGCGTGCCGACCCGGTCGCCCATGCCGATGCCGTCGCGCTCGAGGCGCTTGGCGCAGCGTAGCGCCCGGGTGCGGATGGCGGCGTAGTCGGTGCGATGGATCGGCCCCTCGATGGAGCGCGTGACGACCTCCTGCGAGCCGAACTGAATCGCCGCGTGATCGATGATCTTGTGCAGCAGCAGCGGCCAGTCCTGCATCAAGCCCAGCATGAAGCCTCCCGCGCGATGCATGATGCGCACGCCTGATGGTGCTTAGATGCTGGGCGGAAGTGTTCTCGGGTCCACGAAACAGCCACAGCGGGGTCCAGTCTTTCCAACGTCCGGCACGCCGACGATCTGTCCCATGGCGGATCGGGTCTTGGAAGACCGCCAGTCGTCTTAGTCGACGGTTAACCCAGGTGCTCGAAGCTGGACCCGAGAAGACGACGCGGCCACCTCTGTCGTCCTACGTGTGAGCGAGTCCCAACCATGCAGCCCATGCTCTCGAATGTTTCCGCCGGCCCACGCAACGAGCCCCGCGACCTGCAATCCCGCCTGTACCGCGAGATCGGCATCTCCGCCGTCGCCGCCGCCCTCCAGGTCGGCGACGCCGCCGTTGCGCAGCCGAGCGCGCACGAGAAGCGCGAACGCCACGCCCGCCACGCCGCCTGATCCGGCAAGCCTGACGATCGCTCCGCGAACGTCGCCATGCTGACCAGACGCCTGTTCCTGCGCGGCGGCGGCGGGCTCGTACTCGCCGGCGCAGGCACCGCGGCCTACGCCTGCGGCGTCGAGCCCGGCCTTCGGCTGGTGGTCACCTCCTACAGGCTGACGCCGCCGGGCTGGCCCGCGGACCTGCGGCTGCGCTGCGCGATCGTCGCCGACATCCACGCCTGCGACCCGTGGATGTCGGTCGGCCGCATCCGCGACATCGTCGCCGTCACCAACGCGCTGGCGCCCGACGTCACCCTCCTGCTCGGCGACTTCAACGCCGGCCACGACTACGTCACCGGCATCGTCTGGCCGCAGCAATGGGGCGAACAGCTCGCCGGCCTGCAGGCGCCGCTCGGCTCCTACGCCATCCTCGGCAACCACGATTGGTGGCACGGCGCGCTGCCGTCGATGAAGGGCGACGGCGCCGAAGCCGTGCGCCGCGCCCTGAAGCAGGCCGGCGCCACAGTGCTCGAGAACGACAGCGTCGCCCTGTCGAAGGAGGGGCGGCGGTTCTGGCTCGCCGGCCTCGCCGACCAGATGGCGGTGCGCACCGGCCACAAGGGCCACTACGGCCTCGACGATCTCGGAGGCACGCTGGCGCAGGTCACCGACGACGCGCCCGTGATCCTGCTCGCCCACGAGCCCTATGTCTTCAGCCGGGTGCCGGACCGCGTGTCGCTCACGATGTGCGGCCACACCCATGGTGGGCAGGTCAACCTGCCGGTGCTCAGCGACTGGTGGAACCGCCACGAGCTCGGCACCAGCCACGTCTACGGCCACATCGTCGAGCGCGGCCGCCACATGATCATCTCGGCCGGGCTCGGCACCTCGATCGCGCCCGTTCGCTTCATGCGCCCGCCGGAGATCGTGCTGCTGGAACTCGGCGGCGACGCCGCGCCTGCCGCCTGAGGTTTTCGACACCGTTTTGGTGGCGGCCGGGCACGTGAGGGTTAGGCGGCGGGCGACCCGATCGTCGAGGGGCTGCGGTCGACGCGCGAGTAGAGCGTGTAGCGCCTGTCGAAGATAAAGGCGAGCCACAGCGCCGTCCACGACCGGTGCGACTTCAGCGTGTCGTAGAACTCCGGCGCTTCCCTGCGGAGCATCGGCAGCCGGCGCCACGGGATGTCGGGGAAGTCGTGGTGCTCGTTGTGGTAGCCGATGTTGAGCGCGAAGAAGTTCAGCGGCCCGTAATAGTCGAACGTCTCCTGCTCGGGGTCGAGCGTGAAGTGCTCCTGGATCCAGCGCGCGCCCAGCGGGTGCAGGCCGACCGAGAACCAGAACGAGGCGAAGAGATACAGCAGGCCGTTGAAGCCGCAAAACCACAGGATCGCGAGGTCGAAAGCGACGATCGCGGCGGCGTTGTAGACCGTCCAGCGGTTCTTCATCGGCACGGTGCCCTTGAGCCGCTCGAGCCGGGTCAGCTGGAACAGGGCGAAGAAGAACAGCCAGCCTGCCTTCTTGTACCAGGCGTTGCCGACCATGTCGGCCTCCCAGCGGGAGGGTAGGTCGGCGTCGAAGTCGTAGTCGCCGAGATGGCTGTGGTGCTTCACGTGATAACAGCGAAAGCCCATGCCGGTCGGCACGGTGTTGGGCAGGTCGGCGGCGATCACGCAGAGCTTGTTCAGCACGACGTTCTTGAAGACGAGGTTGTGCGTGGCATCGTGGATGATCACGAACATGGCGTGGTTGCAGAACGCGCCGACGCACCAGCCGACGATCAGCGCCGCCCACCAGAAACCGATCCCTAGATGGCCGAGCGCGGCGGCGAGCGCCACCTGCAACGCGAGGATGCCAGCGCAGATGACGGCGGTCCAGCGGTCCTGGCCCATCAGCGCCTTGACCTCGGGGTGGGCGCGCAGGATCGCCATGCGCCGGATCGGGTGCGGGCGCTTCAGTTCGGCCGGGAAAAAGCCGCGGCGGAAGCCCTGGGCCTTGTTCTTCGCGGCGCGCGTGACGCGGCCGAGATCGATCACGTCGGTCATCGGGACTCCTAGGCGGCGAGCCGCTTCTCGTAGATGCGGTGAACCTTGTCGATCTCCGCGCCGGATAGCTCGATGGGACGACGCATGCCCGCGTTGTCCTCCAGCACCCAGCCGAATTCAATGTGCTCGATGGAGAAATTGCGACCGCGGCGACGCAATTCCTCGATGAAAGCCAGTGTGATCACGCCGCCGATGGCCTTGCGCTGCAGCGCCTTGCGGATGCCGAACAGCAGCAGGCGGCCCGACTTAAAGTTGTGGTTGCGAACGCGCGAGATCACGCGCGGCAGGTTGAAGGGCAGCAGCTTGCCGTCCATGTCGGCGAGGATTTCGTGCAGGTTCGGCAGCACGATGCCGAAGGCCTGCGCCTCGCCGTCGAGCTCGACGATGAAGCCGGCCTCAGGCGGCGTCACGTACTTGAGCCCGTCCGCCACCGACAGGAACTCGTCCTCGGTGAAGGGCACGAAGCCCCAATTGGAGCTCCAGGCATCGTTGAAGATGCTCATCAGGATCGAGGACTCGCTCTTCAGGTTCTTCAAGTCGAGCGTGCGGATCTTCAGCCGCTCCTTCCACTCCGGCCGCGACATGATCGAGCTCTTGCCCTCGAGGTCGGACTCGCGGACGCTGTAGCGGTAGGAGATGAGGTCGCGCGCCTTCTCGTAGCCGCAACGCTCCATCAGCCCCGGCAGGTATGGCGGCGACCACGGCATGAAGATCATCGGCATGGCGGTGAAGCCGTCGACCAGCATGCCGACCTCGGCATTTACGCTTGGCGAAAACGGGCCGTTGATGCGCGTCGCGGCGCGCGCACCGAGCCAATCTTCGACCGCCTTCATCAGCGCCGCGACCACCTCGATGTCGTCGGTCGCATCGACGGCGCCGAACTGCGCAGGCGAGGCGCCCACCGGCAAGATCCCGTCCTTGTAGACCTGAGCGACGACGCGGCCGACCCAGCGCCCATCCTTCCTGGCGAGGAAAGCCTGGTGCTCGACGAGCTTGAAATGCGGGTTGAACTTCGCTGCGAAGCTGGTCCAACGCTCGGCGTCGAGGGGTGCCGAGAAGCCGGGCAGACCCTTGTAGATCTGTCGAGGCAGCCGGCAGAACGCCAGGAACTTGCCGAGGCCGTTGACGGGGACGATCTCGACGGCCACTGCGCCGCCCTCAGGCGGCCGGGCTCAGCGCCATGGCGTCGCCGTGGGCCATCGCGTCGCCGAGCACCGCGTCGGCGAACGAGGCGGCAGCCAGCATGTCGCTCGGCATCGAGGCGATGTCGGCCGGCATCGTCCCGACGTGCTGGGCATGGAAGGCAACGAGGCAGTCGATCACCGCACGAATGTCGGCTTCGGAGTGGTTGGCGGAGAGGAAGAAGCGCAGCCGCGGCTGGTCCTTGGGTACGCCGACCTGGATGATCGGCGGCACGTAGAAGCCGTGCGCGTCGAGGAAGCGCGAGGCGGCCAGCGTCTCGTAGCTGTCGCGGAACAGGATCGGCACGACGCCGCGCCCGATCGCCGGGCCGGTCTCGAGCCCGGCCTCGCGGGCGCATTCGACGAAAAGCTCGCTGTTGGCGGCGAGCTTGGCGATGCGCCAACCTTCGCTCTGTGCCAGCTCGAGTGCGGCGAGCGCAGCGGCGCTGATCACCGGCGACAGGCCGACGGAGTAGACGAAGCCCGGCAAGGTGTGGCGGAACCACTTTATGACGGCGTGCCTGGCGCAGACGAAGCCGCCGCAGGAGGCGAAGCTCTTCGACAGCGTGCCGACGATGAGGTCGATTTCCTCGGGGTCGACACCGGTGTACTCGCAGAGGCCGCGGCCTTCGGCGCCGAGCACGCCGATCGAATGCGCCTCGTCGAGCAGCAGCCAGGTCGAATGCTTCTTCTTCAGTTCGACCAAGCGGGGCAGGTCGACGATGTCGCCGTCCATCGAGAACAGGCTCTCGGAGACGATCAGCGCGTTCTTGTGCTTGCAGCGGTGCTCGCTCATCAGCGCGTCGAGGTGATCGAGATCGTTGTGGTGGAACATGATCACCTCGCACTGCGTCGCGCGGCAGCCGGAGATGATCGAGTTGTGGGACAGCTCGTCGAGGAAGATGACGCCGCGATTGCCCATGATGTGCGAGATCACGGTGACGTTGGTGAGGTAGCCCGAGACCAAGGTCATGACCTCCTCGACCCCGACGAACTCCGCCAGCGCGCGCTCGAGATCCTTGTGGCTGTCGCGCTCGCCGCCGACGAGGCGCGAGGCAAGCGCGCCGATGCCGACGCCATGGACCGCCTCGATGGCCGAGGCCTTGATGGCTGGATGGTTGCTCAGGCCAAGATAGTCGTAGTTGGCGAAGGAGGTGAAACGGTCGCCACGCGCGGCGGCATCCTTGCGAGCCTTGTCGACGGGAACGAAGAAGGGGTTGTGCTGGACGAGATAGTTGCCGCCGGCGAGCCGAAGCCGCTTGGCGGCGTAATCGGCGAGGTTTTTCTGCTTCTGCACGGAAACTCGCTATCTTCGTTGAGTCGCGAATGAGCGACGGCGCGTTGATGTCGTGACCTTGGGATACCATCGCCCGGCCCGGCCACAAGAGCACCGAGGACACGCACGTCGAGCGACCAGAAGATCGATCCGCGACAACTATGCTTTTCGAAATCGAATCAATGATTTAACAATGCATTCAATTCGCATTACAATCCGTTACAAGACGCTCGGAGCGGCTCCGAACACCAGCTCCGGCGCTTTGACCACGCGGCGCAGGTCGCCGTGGCGCCGGGTGAGCCCGTGGCGGTCGAAAAACTCAAGGATCTGGATGGCGACCTTGCGTCCGTTGTCGAGCCGGTCGCGGAAGTCGGCGGCGGAGAACACCCTGCCCTCCGCGCTGAGCCCTCCCGCGATGCCGGCCATCTCGGCCACGGTGTCGCGCAGGAAGAAGTGATCGTGCGCCACCTCGACGAACTCGCCGGTACGTGCCAACGCCTTGCAGGCGCGCCGAACCGCGCCCTCGTCGACGCCGATCTCCTTGCCGATGTCGCGGACGCGCGGCGGCTTGAAGCGCTCGGCAGCGACGCGCGGGCGCACGAGAGCGGCGAACCGCTTGTCCTCGGCGCCGAGCTCGGCGACGTGGCCGGGCAGAAGAAGCCAGTGCCCGCGCAACGCCACGCGCTTTTCGGCGAGGAGGCGAGAGCGCAGCGGCGGAAACATCGGCTTGGACAGGCCGAGCGCCAGCCGCAGCCGCTCGCCGGCCATCCCCGGCAGCTCCGGATTGTCGGCATGGAACGCGCCGAGCAACGCCTCCACGCACCCGCGCAGCTCGGCCCAGCCCGATGGCGTTGTCACGTAGGCGCTCGCGCCGTCCCGCAGCTGCTCCAGCCCGAGCCCAGTCACGAGCGCGGCGGCCCCGGCGTCGGCGAGCCCGCGGTCGACGCGGAAGGCGGCGAGATCCTCGAGGCCGGGCGGCAGCGCAAGCAGCCGGGTGA
>CAXTQM010000023.1:0-13954 GCA_964246205.1 uncultured Beijerinckiaceae bacterium
CGCCGGTGGTCGAGCGCCTGGCGCGGCGTGCCGAAGGCCGCCGCCGCGGCCTGGTGCAGCACTTGCCGCTGCCGCCGCTGGCGCGCGACCTCCTCGGGCTCGTGGCGATGGATTACACGTTCTACCTCTGGCACGTGCTGACCCATAAGGTGCCGGCGCTGTGGCGACTGCACCTGGTTCACCACGTCGATCTCGACCTCGACGCCTCGACAGCGATCCGCTTTCACGCGCTCGACATGGTGGTTTCGGCGCCGTGGCGCTGGGCGCAGGTGGCGCTGATCGGCCTGTCGCCGACCGGCGTGCGGCTTTGGCGTGCGTTCTTCTTCCTGTCGATTCTGTTCCACCATTCCAACATGGCGCTGCCCGAGCGCTGGGAGCGGCGGCTCGCCCGCGTGCTGACGACGCCGCGGATGCACGGCATCCACCATTCCGCGGTTCGGGACGAGACGGATTCGAACTGGTCGAGCGGGCTGTCGTTCTGGGACCGCCTCCACGGCACGTTCCGCCTCGACGTGCCACAGGAGCTGATCGCGATCGGCGTGCCGGCCTACCGCTCCGCCGCGGAGGTGGCTCTGCGACCCTCGCTCGCTCTCCCGTTCCGCCGCCAGCGCGACGACTGGGCGGCGCCGGTCGGCGTGAAGAGCTGAACCTTCGCCCTCAAGCTGTCGGGATGGGTGCCGAGACCGGAGCGTGCAACATCGACGACGCGGCGAGGGCATCGTCTAGGCGCAGCGGTGCTAGGAACGGCGCCTCGTCTCGCACGACGCGGCCGAAGATCTCGTCGGCCAGGAGGTGGTCCATCGCGCGGCGCCAGCGCAGGCGTTCGCGGGGCGAGAGGGGCAGGTTGGTCGCCGGCTTGGTCATGGGCTGGGCTCCCGGAGCGTACGCATCAAAGGGTGCGTCCGCGATGGTTGAAGAAGACTTAACGGGTTTTCCAGGAGACCAGGCGAAAGGCACGCGACCGCGCGGCATCGTGCGCCGCAGCATCGGCTCTCCTATATGTGCGACGATGCAGCCGCTTCCGCCCTCACCCTATGATTCCGCGATAGACCGCTCCAAGGCGAGGAACCCGCGCTTCTCCGACGTGCTCCGCAAGCTCGCGCCCTACGTCTGGCCGGCGGCGCGGCCGGATCTCAGACAACGGATCTATCTCGCCTTCGCGCTGATGATCGTGGCCAAGCTGGTCACGGTGGCGGTGCCCTATGCCTTCAAATGGGCGACCGATGCCGTTGCCGCGGAGTCGCGCCACAGCGTCCACGACACGCACACGCTCTTCGGCCTGCTGCTCGGACCGCTCGCCCTCACCGGGCTCTACGGTGTCGGCCGCGTGCTGATGCAGCTCACGACGCAGGGCCGGGACGCGCTCTTCGCCGCTGTGGCCATGAACGCCGTGCGGCGGCTGGCGCAGGAGGTCTTCGTCCACCTCCACGCGCTGTCGCTGCGCTTTCACCTAGAACGCAAGACCGGCGGCCTGACGCGCGTGCTGGAGCGCGGGCGCAACGCGATCGAGACCATCGTGCGCGTGATCATGCTGACCGCCGTGCCGACGGCGGTGGAGTTCGCGCTGATCCTCGTGGTGCTGTTCTTCCAGTTCGACCTCGCCTACGTCGGCGTGGTGCTGGGCATGATCGCTGTCTACCTGCTGTGGACCTTCCTCGCCACGAACTGGCGCATGTCGATCCGCCGCTCGATGAACGAGAGCGACACCGACGCCAACACCAAGGCCATCGACTCGCTCCTGAACTACGAGACGGTGAAATACTTCGGTGCCGAGGCGCGCGAGGCGCAGCGCTACGACAAGTCGATGGCGCGCTACGAGGCGATGAGCACCAAGACCTACGTGTCGCTCACGGTGCTCAATGCCGGGCAGGCGGTGATCTTCACCGTCGGGCTTACTGGCGTGATGATGATGGCGGTCGCCGGCGTGCGCTCCGGCCGTCACAGCATCGGCGACTTCGTGCTCGTCAACGCAATGATGATCCAGCTCTATCAGCCGCTGAACTTCATGGGCATGGTCTATCGCGAGGTGAAGCAGGCGACGATCGACATCGAGATGATGTTCGACATCCTCAGCCAGAATGCGGAGATCGCGGATTCGCCCGACGCACGCGCGCTGGTCGTCGAGCGCGGCACCGTGCGCTTCGAGAACGTGCGCTTCGCCTACGACGGGCGCCGGCAGATCCTGCACGACATCTCGTTCGAGATCCCCGCCGGCAAGACGCTGGCGGTGGTCGGACCTTCGGGCGCCGGCAAGTCGACGCTGTCGCGGCTGCTGTTCCGCTTCTACGAGCCGGCCTCGGGCCGCATCACCATCGACGGGCAGGACATCGCCGGCGTCACCCAGACCAGCCTGCGCGACGTCATCGGCATGGTGCCGCAGGACACGGTGCTGTTCAACGACACGATCGCCTACAACATCCGCTACGGTCGCTGGAGCGCCAGCGACGAAGAGGTGCGCGAGGCGGCGCGCCTGGCCCAGATCGACCAATTCATCAGCGTGGCGCCGGGCGGCTACGGCGCCCAGGTCGGCGAGCGCGGCCTGAAGCTCTCCGGGGGCGAGAAGCAGCGCGTCGCCATCGCTCGCACCATCCTCAAGGCGCCGTCTGTGCTGATCCTCGACGAGGCGACCTCTGCGCTCGACACGCTCACCGAGCGCGAGATCCAGGCCTCGCTGGCGCTGGTCTCGCGCGGGCGCACCACGCTGGTGATCGCCCATCGGCTTTCGACGATCGTCGAGGCCGACGAGATCCTGGTGCTCGACGCCGGCCGCATCGTCGAGCGAGGCACTCACGACGGCCTGCTGCGCCAGGGCGGCGTCTACGCCGCGATGTGGGACCGACAGCACCAGGTCGAAGAGGCCGAGGAGACGCTGCGCCGGGCTTTGGCGCGCGATGGCGCGGATCACGGCATGCGCGACGAGCGTGTAGTCATCGAAACGGCCGCCGACTTCGCGCTCGGCGAGGCGGAGGTCGATCAGCTGCTGGGGCCGGCGCACGCCGATGCGCTCGATCCGGTCCCGGGAGAATAGGCCGGGAAGCTTCGACGCGGAGCGGACGCCGAATCAGTCGCGGAACGGCGCGACGAGGACGCCGCCGTCGGCGACGCGCCTGTTGAGCCCAGGGTCGAGCTTCAGCGGCGATCCGGCGCCGAGCGTCCGACGGAAGATCGCGGAATAGCTGCCGACGCGATCCACGACCGCCTTCTGCCAACCCTCGCGCAGGCCGAGGCCGGGCCCTGGCACCGCCATCGCCCGAAGCCCGCTCGCGTGATAGTCGGTCTCACGGGCATCCGCGTTGAGAAGCGTGTCGATCGTCCATGAGACGATCGCCGCCCATTGCGCGTCTCCCGGCAGCGGCGTCGTCGCCAGGACCGGGTAGGACGCGAAGTGCTCGGGGAGAAATCGACTCTTCAGCCGATTGACGCCCTGGTCGCGGCGGGCGTCGCCGAGATAGGTGCTCTCCCCCACGATGCCGTGGCATTTCTGGACGTTGAAGGTGTCGATCTCCTCGCCGTCCTCCTGAAACGGGTAGGGCACGAACTCCAGCTTGTGGTCGTGATACCAGGCCTCGAGTTCGTTCTCGGCCGAGGTCCCGATCATGAAGCAGATGCCCTTGGCGGTCAGGTCGCCGAACTGCTTGGCCGGCGAAGCCTCGGCCACCAGCATGTCGAGGCTCTCGACGAAGACGGGCGGGCCGGGCAGCACCTTGTCGACCACTTTGTGGTCGTTCATCTCCGCGAAGGTCAGAAAGGACAGCTGGTCCTCGCCGGCGCGAACGGGCTCGTAGGATCGCTCGGAATCGTAGGCGTGGTAGGCGTAGCGTCCGCCATCGCCGAGCACGGCGATGGCGACGGCACGGCAGATCTCGACTTCGAGGCCGCTCCAATCGCCCTTTCCGTTGGTCATCGTGAGGCCCGGCCGCAATGGGCTCCCGCACGCAAGAAAGCCCTGCTTCCTGACCTTTTCCAGCATCGACGTCGACGCGGCGGCAGGAGCGCCGGCCGGCGGAGTGGTTTCTGACGCCATCGCGGCACCGAGGCCGCCCCAGGCGAGCGTACAAGCGAGTAAGACACAACGATACCGAAGCAACGAAAACTCCTTTGAGACGCGCCGGGCGCAGGGCAGGCGAAGAAAAAACCCGCGACGCAGGGTGCGCCGCGGGCTTCGATGGTTGCGGGCGGCCGTGAACGGCCGCCTGGGACGCGCTATTGCGGCGCCGGGATATTGTACTTCGACAGGGTCGAGGGCAGCGAATTGAAGTTTGCCGGCGGGGGGGCGGAGATGCCCTCACGCTGATCTTCCGGCACCACGCCGATGGTCTGGCAGCCCTGGAAGCCGTAGTGCGGCAACAAGTTGACGGTCGCGTCCGGGATCATCGCGTAAGAGGCCGGCAGCGGCGGAGCGGTACCCTGGAGGCGGCGCGGATCGAAGGCCGACATGAGGCTGTCCGTTGCCGGGGTGTTGGTGTCGCGCGGTCCGAGGAACTGCTGGGTGAAGCCCGCCGGCGCGTTCACGCCGGCGAACTGGTTGAAGGCCGGGCTGTTGCCGGCAGCGAGCGCCGCGGCCTCGTCGGGCAAGGTCGAGAGCGGCGGCAGGTTGAAGATGCCGTTGATGGTCTCGATGATCGCGTTGTGATCGCCCTCGGCATGCGAGACGACGTGGGTGCGGGCGTAGGGCGAGATCACCAGGAGCGGAACGCGGATGCCGCGCGACAGCGGCAGCCCGTCCGGACCATAGGACATGAGGCGCGGCGGCACGTGGTCGTAGAAGCCGTCGGACTCGTCGTAGGTGATGATGATCGCGCTCTGCGCCCAGAGCGTCGGGTTCGCGGCGACCGCGTTGATGATCCGCGCGTTCATCGCTTCCGTAATGCCATGATCCGAATAGCTGGGATGGTCGTCATCGCCGGCCTTTGCGGTCTGGATCGCGGTGATGTCGGCTTGGGTCAGACCGCCGGACGCGCTGGCGTTCGGCGGGAAGTTCAAGTTGTTGACGTTCGAGCGCAGGTTCTGCAGATTCTGGTAGCCGCCGCGGATATAGTAGACGCTACCGCCTTGCGACAAGTTGTTGTTTGCCACGTCGGAAAAGAAGTCCCCCTCGCCGTGGATCATCGGCTGTTCGTTGGGGTTGTTGGCCAGATAGCCGAAATACTGCGGGCCTTGGTGGTGCGAGACGTAGCCGACATGGCTGGCGACACCGTTGGTGTCGTAAGGCTCGAGATCGTAACCGTTCTGATACCAACCCCAGACGTGCGCGGTGTTGTTTTGATTGTAGATGTAGGGGATGTCGTTCTGGATATCGGCCTGGTTCGACGCCGGGTTGCGGTCGGCGGACAGGAGATTGCGTATGCCGGTGCCGGCGAGGGTCAGCAGCACGTTGGCGAAGGTGAGGTTCGAGGCGATGTTGGTCGCCGCATAGGATTCGCTGGGCGAGCTGGGCTCGCGGAAGCGAACGGAATTGTCGAACTGCGATCCCCAGTAGGGCTGCGGATCGTTGACGATCGGCGGGCCCTGCGTGGTGCCGGTCTGGCCGTTGTAGTTCACCCCGTTGATCGTGCCGGAGAGCGCCTGCGTCGTGCCTGCGGCGCCGTGCTTGACCCATTGCGTCTCGCCGGACTGGCCGGCGATCATGGCGATGGCGTTGGGTGTCGAGGGCGTGTCCTCGGTGGCGAAGATGTTGTCGAACAGCGTGAAGCGATTGGCGTACTGCCAGAAGAACGGGATCGTGCGGCAGTCGACGTGTGACATCACGAGGTTAGCATACTGCTTGCCGCGCGCGTCCGACGCCGCCGTGACGCTGGTTCCGGCCTTGCCGTTGTACTCGTCTTGCGTGAAGCCGTTCATGCGCGCAACGCCCTGGTAGACGTTCAGCTTGACAGGCAAGCCGGTATGGCCGTGATCGACGCTGTCTACCGTGTTGGCGTTCTCGCCGGGGCCGAGCAGGAACGGCGTCACCATGTGCGCGGTGCCTGTGGAATCGAAGTATTGCTGGAAATAGCCCGGCGTGTTGGCGGCGGGGCGCGGGTTCTGGCTGTCGGAGTAGATGCCGTTGGCGCCGGGGAAGGTGCCGTATTCGTGATCAAAGGATTCGTTTTCGTTGAAGATCACGAAGACGTATTTGATCTTCTGGCGAAGCAGCAGCGCCATCTGCGCGTAGGGCAGAACCGGCGCGGCGGTGGGATCGAGATTGTACTGCGAAACCATCTGGTCCGTCGTCGAGGGCTGAGCCGTGACGATCGGCAGAGTGATGGTGTTGGAAACCTGCTGGATCGTCACCGATTGCGCCGACGCCAGCGGCACCGACACGGCGTTGATCATGGCAGAGACCGCCACGAGGGCGGAACATTGCTTGAGGACGGATTTCAACACTTGGCACCCCCCGGAAAACTGCGGATGCTCAGACCATCGTTTCGTTACGCCGATATGACGAAAGCCGCGATAAGCGAGAATACGTCAAGGAGTCCGCAGCTGTGGCGCGAATGCAGCGGTGGACCAAACGTGGTCGGAAGCGCGCCATTTGCCGACACGGTCCGGTGCGAACGGCTCAAGAGGCGATGCCCCCGTCCGACAGGAAACGCTGGAAGCCCGGCGCGATCTTCAGCTCGGCCGGCGCGGCCATGGTCGGCGGCGGTCGGCGCACGCACTGGTGGAGGTAGCGGATGGTGGCGGTGATGCCCGCCTGGGAGAACGGCTTGGAGACGACGCCGGCCGCACCCTCGTAGTCTTCGGGCAGGCGGGTGGCGTTGGCGGTGATGAAGACGAACATCGTCTTTTCGGTGCCGCGCAGGTGGCGGGCGACGAAGATGCCGGTCGGCCCGTCGAGCAGCTGCAGGTCGATGAACGCGACGTCGGGCTCGACCATGCGGGCGATGGCGATCGCCTCGCCGGCGGACATGGCGGTGCCGACGATGTCGTGGCCCTCGGCCTCGATACTGGCCTCGAGCTGCATCATCAGCAGCGCCTCGTCCTCGACGATCATGATGCGCAGGGGCTCATCCATCGAGAGGCTCCCCTTCGCTCTGGCGGTTCGGCAGGCGCATCTCGACGCGCGTGCCGGGCGCGGCCGGCGACCACGTCACGTCGGCCTGGAGCTGTCGGGCGAGCGTGCGGATGAGGCGGCTGCCGAACCCGCGGTGCGCCTTGGCTTCGGGCATACCCACCCCATCGTCGGCGATGACGACCCGAATGTCGCGGTCGGACCCCTCGACGGTGATCGCGAGAAGGCCGGCCCGACCGATCGGGAACGCGTGCTTCATGGCGTTCATCAACAATTCGTTGAGCATCAACGAGAGCGGAGACGCCTGCTGCGAGGCAACGTGCACCGATTCAAGCTCCAGCACCAGCTCGATGTCCTGGCGCCCCGAGATCTTGAGCAGCTCGCCGGAAATGTCGCGTACGAAATCGGCCAGGTCAAAGCGCCTCGCGTCCTTCGACTGGTAAAGCCGGCGGTGAACGGCGCCGATCGACTCCACGCGCTGCAGCATGCTGTCGAGCGACTCGCGTGCCGCCGGATCCTTGATGGCCGCCGCCTGCATCGAGAGCAGCGCCGAGATCATCTGGATGTTGTTCTTCACGCGGTGGTCGACTTCGTGGACGAGCATCGTCTGCGTGGCCAGCGCCTCGCGCAGCTCGTCGGTGCGGCGCGCCACCTCGTGTTCGAGCCATTCCTGCTGGGTGGCGATCAGCTGCTGAGCCGAGACGCGATCGGTCACGTCGAGCTGCGAGGCGAAAAAGAATTGCAGCTCGCCCGCGGCATTGGACACCGGGCTGATGTAGAGGCCGTTCCAGAACGGCTCCCCGCTCTTGCGGTAGTTGAGCAGGTCGATGGCAATATCGCTCCGGCCTTGGATCGCCGAACGGATCGCGAGGACAGCCTTGGGATCGGTGCCCGGCCCCTGGAGGAAGCGGCAATTCGCGCCGAGCACCTCGCTCCGGTCAAAGCCCGTGAGCTTGTAGAAGGCAGCGTTGGCGAAGACGATCGGGTTGTCCGGCTGGCGCGGGTCCGTGATGATCATCGCCATGCGCGTCGCCCGCACGGCGGCGGCGAACGGGTCGCCGCGGCCCTGTTCGGCATGAAGCCTGTCCGTTTCGTGCCAGTCGTGGACGTCTGTCAAGCCGGCGATCCGCTCGGGCGTCGGCCGGATCAGCCGATCGCTCAAGGCCGGTACGACGGCGACAGCTCATAAACAACTGCAACGATCGGCCGGCGGGGATCTCTCGGCGCCCCGCGTCAGTTCAGCCGTCGCTTGCGTCGCTCCTCCGCGCGGGTGACCACCGTGTAAAGGTCGGAGGCCAGCTCGCAATCGCCGGAGCGGACTGCCAGCCGGCCCATCTGCAGGATCATCTCGAGGATGTATTGTGCGATCTCGACATCGTCGATGAGCGCGGGAGGCGTCTCGGACGCCCGCTCGTCGATCTTCGACATGTTAGGCGGCCTCGCTGCGTTGCGCGGCACCGGAACGATCCCGCGTCCGCGACGCCGACGAGATCCGCGACAAGCGCCGCCGCACGACCGGATCGCGAAGGCGCGCCAGGCAGAGCGCCACCTCGGCCTTGATGCGCAGGGCCAGATCGTCGCGCGGACGCTTCATAAGGCCGGTGGCGGCAGCGAGCAGTTCGCCCGGGCGCCGCGCCAGGCCGCTCGCGATCTCCGCCGCGCGGATCTCGACCATCTCCGCCGGCATCACCTTGGTGACCAGCCCGAAGAGCCGGGCCTCGTTCGCATCGATCTCCTCGCCGAGGCAGATCATGCGAAAGGCGTTAAGGTGTCCGATGCGCTCGGCCAGCAGCAGCGTCGAGCCCGCTTCCGGCAGCAGGCCGAGGTCGAGGAACGGCATGCGGATGCGCGAGCGCTCCGAGGCGATCACGACGTCGGCGTGGCACAGCATCGTGGCACCGAAGCCACAGGCCGCGCCGTCGACGGCGACGATGAGCGGCTTGCTCAGCCCGGCGAAGGCGAGGAAGCATCGCTCCAGCGCTGCCGCCAGCGCGTCGAGCCCATCAGGGTCGACGAACTCGCCGAGATCGAGGCCGCCGCAGAACTCGCCCGAGGCGCCCCGGACGAGGATCGCGCCGACGGCGCGGTCGGCCTCGAAGCCCTCGAGGCGCACGGCGAGTCGATGGAGATCGGCGCGCGAGAGGATGCCGAGGCTGGGCAGGTCGAGCGTGCCGACCGCCAGCTTGTGCGGGGCGCTGGTCATCGCGTTCAGCTCGCCCAGGCCGAGAGCGGCGCGCGCGCGAGGCTGCCGACGAACTCGATGACGGGGTCTTGGTGCTTGCGGTAGGCGCGGATCGTGTCCAGCGTCCGCGGTCCGTGGATGAGCTCGGCAGCGACCACGATCTGGTTCTCGATCTGCGCGGGAAAGCCCAGCGAGCGCACCCGGAAGCCGAGCTGCACGGCGCGGCCGATCCACGAGGCCTCGAAGGCGTAGAGCAGGCTCGTGACATGGCACTCCACCGCCCACTCGACGGTGGCGGCGAGCAGTTCGCTGCCGACGGTGCCGACGGCGCGTCGCCCCTCGCGGAAGGCGGGAGCGACGCAGTAGCGCGTGACCTCCCACACGCCGGGGCCGCTCGGCGCGCCTTCCGCGCAAAGATGCGCCAGTTCGTGCGACAGCAGGTGAGGGCGCGTCGTCGGCAGCATGCGCTGGTAGCCCGCGACCTGGAGCTCGCCCCCGACCTCGCGCAGAGCGAGATGGTGCACGGCGTGAGGATCGTCGTAGCGGTCGATCTCCAGCCCGTCGGGCGAGCGCAGCTCCTCCCAGTGCATTTCGTCGACGAACACGCGATGGCGCAGCGCGTGCACCTGCCGGAACAACTCCGGATGCTGTCGCGCCTCGGCCCCTGATATGATCCTGATCATCTGCCAACCTCCGGTTGCAGGCGATCATGAAGCGGAGCTGCTGGCCCTGGACCCTCCTTTCGGAGGGTTGACCCAACCTAATTGATGAGGCCGCACCTCATGGCTTCCGCGACGGCGTGGACCTTGTTGGTGGTGCCGAGCTTAGCGCCCGCTCTGGCGAGGTGCTCCTTCACCGTGCTCTCGGCGATCCCGAGGATCATGGACACGTCCCAGGCGGTCTTTCCGATCGCGGCCCAGCGCAGCACCTCCACCTCGCGCGCGGAGAGGCGTTCGTGGACATTGCGAGGGCGGGCCTGCAACTGGAACGCGCGGCCCATGGCGAAGATGCCGACGAGGTGGATAAGCCCGGCTGCGTGCGGCGGCAGGTCCATGGTCTCGCCGCCGAAGCTCACCGTGGCGATCTCCCCCTCGAGCGTGACGAAAGGCACGGCGAAGCCGGCGGCGAGACCATGCTCGCGCGCCTCGTTCATCATCGTCGTCCCGTCTCGCGAATGGCCGGCCTCCGCGGCGGCAGCGTCCCACGAGAAGGCGGCGCCGGGCCGGCTTGTGACGTGGCCGATCACTGGGTCGACATAGACGTAGTTGCGGGACACGTAGCGTCTCAGCCACTGGTCCGGCCAGCCGGCGAAGAGGATGTGCGAGCGCGTCGAAGTCGGTTTCAGCCCGGGGCGAGGGATCGTGCCGGCGATCAGCTTCCCCAGGCCGAACGGTCGCGTCAAACGGAGCAGTTCCTCGCATACCTCCGCGGAGGTCAACGCGCTCTGGATCCGGCGCGTGAAGTCGAGCGTGTCGTCGTGACGGATCTGCATGGCGGAAAGAGGCATCGGCGGGGCGGGCGTGTCCAGCAACCAAGCAGCGTCATTTGCAGCCAGTTTCGCGCTTTCCGCAATGAGGGCCGCCTCGGCAAGGCCGCCGCGTGGTCTCTGCCTGCGACATGACCAGCGGCAACCTTCGCGATATCGCCCTGTTCGCCGCCGTCCCGCCGCGCGGACATTCCGGAGACCACTCATGTCCGACGACCGCAAGCCCACCTCCAAGCCGGACGACAAGGTGCCGGGCGAAGCGACGCCGCACGATCCGGGTCTCGGGCCGAAGCCGGGCGACCCTGATGGCGAGTCGAAGCCGTCGCCTGGTGCGCCCTACGACAAGAAAGGCGATCCTGAGCAGCAGCCTTCCTGATCGATCCATGAAGCCGTGCGCCCGCTCTGGAACGCGGCAGACGACCGCTTGCCTTTGACGCGCCCGGCCTCGCCGCCGGACGCGTGCCTCCTATGCATGCAACACGACTAGCAATCGAGCAGATGGCAATCCAATTGTGCACAAGACATTGTTGCACAAAGCTTGCCTGCCATGATCCGCTCGTCTGCCCTCGCGCTTCTCGGCGCCCTGACCTTCACCGCTGCTTCGCAGATGCGCGGTCCGGCGGTCTGGCGACCCGCGGCGGTCGCCGCGATGTCCGCGGCGACCAACGATCCCTTGGGCCGGGAGACACTCGCGGTCTATTATTCGCCTCTCGATTCCACGCGCGTAGCGCGCTACGTCGGCCTTGGCACCGCCTATCACATGGCGCTCGTCTACACCGACCGGGACGGCGTCAGCCGCGCCGTGAGCTCCGGCCCGTCAAACCTGGCTGTGCCGCAAACCCCGGAATACGCGCTTTCGGCGGTGTTCGCCTCCTTCGATGAGCAGCCCTCGGCCTTCGGAACGCTGGTCGCCGATCCCAAGAACGACACGCCTTTCGTCGAGGGCAGCGCGGCCGACTTCTACACCATGGATGGCGGCGGTCGCTTTTACTCGCACACGACCGTGCTCAGGGGCGCCGACCTGTCCGCGCGCTGGCAATCGATCCTGCATACCTACGCACGTGCCGATGCGATGAAGCTGACCTACTCGCCGGTGACGCAGAACTCGAACAGCCTCGCCGCTACTGCGTTACGGCGCGCCGGCGTCACACTGGCCTTTTCGAGCGGTACGGTGTTCGTCCCGGGTGCCTTCACCGACCTGCCGTGAGCTTCGCGCGATACGATTTTTTCAATGAGCGCAGAAGGCCGAGGCGGTTCCATAATGGCACGGCCGAGAACCGCCCTGGCGCCAAACCGATTGCGCCGCGCTCAGGCGCGGACCACCGCATCCGCAAGGACCCCGGCGCCGATCTTCCGGCGTCGGCAGGAGCCGCCGACGGATAGCCTCCCGATGAGGATGAGAGGAACGGGATCGGGCAGGCCGTGCCTGATCTTTCTCGGGCACGTTGGCGCGCCGTTGCGATCTTGCTGGGAGACAGCACTCCCCCACGACTTCGTCGCCTTGAACGACGACGAAGGTTCGCGCTCATTCCTTCGTTCTCCAGCGCGCCAGGCGAAGCCGGTCGCCAGGGGCGTCATGGCCGCTGGCGAAACGCGAACAGTGGTGGTGCGACGAGACCGGAGCCGGGGCGCCGAGCGCGGGATCTTAAGATCCTGCGTCGCCTAGCTGGCTAGAAGTGGTAGTTCACGCCGGCGCGGAGCAGGCTGATGTTGGCGCCCGAGGAGATGCTGTCGCGGGTGCCTGCGAAATATTGGTGCGAGCCGAAGCCGGTGAAGAGGTACTCGCCCTTGATCGAGATCTTGGTGGTGATCGCGTATTCGACGCCGGCGCCGACGGCGTAGCCGTTGAGGTAGTGGCCTTCGTTCAGGACGTAGTTGGGCGAGAAGGCATAGTCCGAGATCTTGCCGTTGAGCACAGTGCCGGCGTAGCCGCCGGTGACGTAGAACAGCAGGCGCTGGTTGAAGATGTAGCCGGCACGGGCGCGCAGGGTTCCGATGCCGTTGATGGTGCCGTAGCTGTCCGTGGCGCGGCCGAGGTTGCCGTGGCCGGAGATCGAGCCGAAGCCGGCGTCGGCCTCTGCGCCGATGAGCAGCGAGCCCGACTGATAGTTGTAGCCGAGCGTTACGCCGCCGAGGCCGCCGAACGGCGTGCCGAAGGCCTGGTTGCCGCCGTTGGTGTAGCTGCCGACGCCGAGCTGGCCGTTGATGCCGGCGTAGAGGCCGGTCCAGGTGAAGATCGGCGCCGGCTCGTAGTAGGGGGCTGGCGCGTAGCGTGACGGCAGGTCGGCGGCGCAGGCCGGCACGGCGGCGATCAGGGCGAGGCTGGAGGCGACGAAACGAAGGCGGGTCATGAGGATCTCCCGGCGGGGGCCGTGTAAGATGGGAGATACGTCGCCTTGGTTATTAAAAGTTGAGCCGTTATCCTTTACGGGCGGTAAATCGCCGATCCCGTCTTCTAATTCCGTGATGTTCGATCATGTGGCGTAAACCTTGATAATGAATGCATGTATAGATTGGCGCGCAACTGCAGATGATTGTGGCTCTGCAATGCGTCGTGGTGAACGCTTGGTTTCCTCGGCTGGGCCGGGCTAAGGACAAGCGTGGCAGAGAAGGCAGGGCATCGGCAGGATAACGGAGCGGCGCTGGTCACGGGAGCGTCGGCCCGCATCGGCTTGGCGATCGCGCGGCGGCTGGCGGAGGCCGGCTACGCGGTCGTTCTCCACGCCAGCCCGCGCTCCCTGCAGAAGGCGCAGGCCGCGGCGGCGCAACTCGTTGCTTCGGGTCACTGCGCGCGAGCCCTGGCCGCCGATCTCGCGGACCCCGCGGCCTGCACGGATCTCGTCGCACGCGCTGACGAGGGCGCCGAGCTGCGCCTGCTCGTCAACAACGCCGCCATCTTCGAGCCCGACACCGCGGCGGCACCCGATCTCGCGCTGTTCGAGCGACACCTCGCGATCAACCTGCGCGCGCCGGTGCTGCTTGCCGCAGCCTTTCACGCGCGCTGGCCGGGCGGCGGCGATGCCGGCATCGTCAACCTGATCGACCAGCGCGTGCTGCGGCCGGACGCCCGCTTTTTCTCCTACACGCTGGCCAAATCGGCCTTGTGGACCGCGACGCGCACCATGGCGCAGGCCTTCGCGGTCAAGGGCGTGCGCGTCAACGCGGTCGGCCCAGGTCCGGTGCTGCCCAATGCCGTCGACGGCGACGCAGGCTTCGCCGCCGAGGTCGCCGCGGTGCCGCTCGGCCATGCCGTCGATCCCGACGAGGTGGCGGCGGCGGTGCTCTACCTCGC